>JAPLJM010000084.1 GCA_026388595.1 Deltaproteobacteria bacterium | reverse complement strand
GCGTTCTTCGCACCGCTGATCTGCACTTCGCCGCAAAGCCGCCTGCCGCCCTCAATGATGATCTTGTCCATGGTTGCTATTTCCTTTTTCTGGCCATCACCGCCCGGTCCAGCCCGGCATAATCCCGGCGGGAACGTATCTCCTCAAAAAAACCCGCGGCCGCCAGCAGTGCTTCGACCCGCTCCCGCTGTCCTGAACCGATCTCCAGAAAGAGACAGCCGCCCGCTTTCAGGTGTTCAGCGCAACCGGCAATGATCTCTTCATGAAACGCAGTCCCCTCGGGACCGGCCAGTAATGCCGACGCCGGTTCATATCCGCGCACCCCTGCAGGAAGCATCTGGAATTCCTGTGTGGAGAGATAGGGCGGATTGGAGACGATTATATCAAATTTTCCCGATAAAGGTGTAAATAAATGGCCCGCCAGAAAGGTCATCCGCTGTTCAACGCCGTTGCGCTCGGCATTGCGTCGGGCAACGGCGACGGCGCACGGGGAGATGTCCGTTGCAACGACATGGGCATGGGGCAATTCCCGTGCCAGCACGATGCCGACGGCCCCGCTGCCTGTTCCCAGATCCAGAATGCGGAAACCAGCGGATGGCATGGCGGAGCAGACCTTCAGGCACTCCTCGACCAGGCATTCCGTGTCCGGTCTCGGAATCAGGACCTGCTCATTCACCTCAAAGACCAGCGACCAGAATTCCTTCCGTCCCAGGAGATAGGCCACCGGCTCGCCCCTGAGGCGCCGCGCGGCCAGGGTCTGGAAGATCGACGCCGCTTCATCCGTCAAGTACGCTTCGGGATGCCGGTAAAGATGCAGACGATCTGTCTTCAGGACATGCGCCAGGAGGCATTCCGCATCCAGACGCGGCGACGCCAGGCCCCGCTCAGCAAAATTCCGCGCTGTCCCAATGATGACATCATGAATTTTCAACACGCTTTGGGACCCTTGAAAAATGATTCGCCGCTTGCGAACCATTTTTCACCGGTTATGCAAGCTCTCTTTTTGTCCATTCATCATCAATCGCACATCGGCAAAGATCAATTCGCAGTTGCTGAGCGCTGCAGCGCCTCTGCTTGAAAATGGGTCGTCAGCGCATCGATAACGTTTTGAATGTTCCCGTCCAGATAGTTTTCCAGGCTGTAGAGGGTCATGTTGATCCGGTGGTCTGTCACCCGCGACTGGGGATAGTTATAAGTCCGTATCCGTTCACTCCGGTCGCCGGTTCCCACCTGGCTGCGCCTGTTCTCGGAAATTTCCTGATTCTGTTTGGCCACCATGGCGTCCAGCAACCGCGCCCGGAGGACCTTCATGGCCTTGGCCTTGTTCTTCAACTGCGATTTTTCATCCTGGCAGGTCACCACCAGGCCGGTCGGCAAATGGGTAATCCGGACGGCGGAATCCGTTGTATTAACGCTTTGGCCGCCATGTCCGCTGGAATGATAGACGTCGATCCGCAGTTCATTGGGATCAATGTTGACCTCCACCTCATCGGCTTCCGGCAGGATGGCCACCGTCACGGCGGAGGTGTGAATCCGGCCCTGGGCTTCCGTGAGCGGCACCCGCTGTACCCGGTGGACGCCGCTTTCATATTTCAGCTGGCTGTAGGCGCCCTGACCGGCGATGAGGGCAATGATTTCCTTGAACCCGCCCATCCCGCCTGCCGAAGTGGAGCTGATGATCTCCACATTCCAGCGACGCAACTCCGCATACCGGGCATACATGCGAAACAGATCCCCCACAAAGAGGCCCGCTTCATCGCCGCCCGTCCCGGCACGGATTTCCAGCAAAACATTCCGGTCGTCATTCGGATCCTTTGGCAGCAACAAGCGTTTTAGCCGTTCCTCCAGTTGATTCAACTGTTCGCGGAGTTGCGGCATCTCCTCTTTGACGATGGCCTTGAGCTCCTCATCATTCTCCCGGAGCAGGCTCTGCCCCTCGTCGATCTGCCTCGCGATCCCCTCATATTCCTGGAAAGCTTCCACCAGGTCGTAAAGATCCGCATGCTCCTTGGCATATTTCTGATAAAGCGACTGCTTGCTGACCACCTCCGAGTCGCTGAGGAAGGCTTCGAGCTCGTGATACCTAAGTTCGATTTCTTTCAGTTTTTTGAACATAATCCCTAATACACGATGATTCCGCTGGACCGTAAAAGAACAGGCAGGAAAAGAATGAATTGAAGCGCCGGCGGGCCGCCAGGAAAGCACGATTCCTGTACGGCTTAACAGGCGCCATAGGAAAACCTGAAGAGAGATGCTGGGTTGCTTAAGCTGTCTTTTTCTGCTCCAGACCGGCGTACTTGTTCCTGAACCGTTCGACCCGGCCGGCGGTATCCATGATTTTCTGTTTGCCCGTCATAAAAGGATGGCACTGTGAACAGATTTCCACCTTGATCTCCTTCTTGGTTGACCGGGTTTCAATGACATTGCCGCAGACACAGGTGATCGTTGTTTCTTTATATTCCGGATGAATCCCTTCTTTCATGGTAACTGCTTATCCTCCTCAATGACAATCCCTTGCGATCGAATTATTTTTTGGCTTTACCGCAGGGGGCGGTATTATAGACATAAAAAAAATAAATTCAACTAAATTTATTTATTGATTCATGGAATCCAGAAAAGATCGATTCGTTTCCGTCTTCCGGACCTTGTCGATGATGAACTCCATGGCATCGACAGGATTCATCTCCTGCAGCAGCCGTCTCAGGATCCAGATCCGGTTCAGATTCACCTTCGGAACCAGGAGTTCTTCCTTCCGCGTCCCGGAGCGGATGAGATCGAAGGCGGGGAACACCCGGCGATCGGCTATCCGTCGGTCCAGATGCAGCTCCATATTGCCCGTTCCCTTGAATTCTTCAAAAATGACTTCATCCATGCGGCTGCCCGTATCGATCAGGGCTGTGGAAATGATGGTAAGGCTCCCGCCGTTCTCAATGTTCCGGGCGGCGCCGAAGAAACGTTTGGGTTTATGGAGGGCGTTGGAATCCACACCGCCTGACAGCACCTTACCGCTCGGCGGAACCACTGTATTGTAGGCCCTTGCCAGACGGGTGATGCTGTCCAGCAAGATGACCACATCCTTACGGTGCTCCACCAGCCGTTTTGCCTTTTCAATAACCATTTCGGCCACCTGCACGTGCCGTGTGGCCGGTTCATCAAAGGTTGAGGAAATGACCTCTCCTTTCACGCTTCGCTGCATATCCGTGACTTCTTCGGGGCGCTCGTCAATAAGAAGGACCATCAGAGTGACTTCCGGGTGATTGGTGGTGATGCTCCGGGCGATATCCTGAAGCAGAACGGTTTTTCCGGCCCGGGGCGGTGACACAATCAGGCCCCTTTGACCTTTCCCGATGGGGGTAAACAGATCCATGACCCGTGTGGACAGGTTTTCCGGATCGCTTTCCAGATTCAGCTTCTCTTCCGGATAAAGCGGGGTCAAGTTGTCAAAAAGGATCTTGTCCCGTGCGGCGTCCGGGCCTTCAAAATTGACGGCGTCCACCTTGAGCAGGGCAAAATATTTTTCCCCTTCTTTGGGCGGTCGGACCTCACCGGAGACCGTATCCCCGGTACGGAGGCTGAATCTCCGGATCTGCGACGGTGAGATATAGATATCGTCCGGACTGGGCAGGTAGTTGTAGTCAACCGCCCGCAGGAATCCGAAGCCGTCGGGAAGTATTTCCAGAACGCCGGACCCGGAAATAACGCCGTTTTTTTCGGCCTGCGCCTGGAGGATGGAAAAAATCAGATCCTGCCGCCGCATGCCGCTGGCACCGGCCACGCAAAGATCTTTGGCCAGCGTGGCCAGTTCGCTGATGGGTTGTCTCTTGATGTCTTCAATATTCATGAAAAAATCCTTTTGCAAAGTTTTATCTGACGACGCCTCTACCGGCGCGTCGTTAACCGTTGGGATGATAGCTTTTGTGCGACCCGAATTTCTCATAGGAAATAGCGGAATAATATCGTAAGTTACGGCATTTAAAGTAAGAACGTGGATTTTATGGGTTGTTCGTTTGGTCTCTTGAAGCTTTCCAATAAGGAAGGACTAAACTACGTCTTTCGAACGCTGGACGCCTTTTATAATAAACAAGTCCGTGTGTCAAGCACTTTTTGAAATAACCCCATGAATGTTCACCGGATCATGATGAAATTGAGTTGCCTCCCGGTGTCTCCGCCTTGCGCGCGGTGTGAAAAGAAAAGTTCCGGATGGCAGGCGGTGCAGAGGTCTGCCGTCTGAATGTGTTCCGAAGGGAGGCCGGCGCGGAGCAACTGATGGTGGTTTGCCAGGGGAAGATCGAGCATCCATTTTCCCTTTTCAAGACCCGCAATAAAAAAGAAATCCCTTTCCTGATGATGGTCCATGGCCTGATAAACGCTGACATCCACCTCGTAGCAGCAGGGTCCGATGGCGGGACCGATAAAAGCCTCGAGATCCTCCGGGCGGCAGTCGAACCGGCGGACCATTTCACGGACCGCTTTTTCCGCAATCTGCAGGGCCGTCCCCTTCCAGCCGGCGTGGACGGCGCCGATGACCCGCCGGACGGGATCGACCAGAAATACCGGCACGCAGTCCGCCGTCTTGATGCACAGGGCCAGTCCCGGCTGGTCCGTCATGATGGCGTCAAAGGCCGGGGGGGCGTCACAGGCGAAGGGCAGGGAGTGACGGTCGATGATCAAGACCCCGTCACGATGCACCTGATTGACCAGCAGAAACTGTGGGACGGCGATTCCGAAGGCCGTCGCGATTCTTTCATAGTTCCGGCGCACCTGCGCCTCGCTGTCTCCTTCGCGGGTGCTCACATTCAGACTGGCCCAGGGACCCTCGCTGACGCCACCCTGCCGGGTACAGAAGCCGTGGAAGAAAAAATCCATGGCTTCCGCTGCAGTGCACGCCAGATATTTTACAGACTCCTTTTGTGCAATACGGAACATTTCAAAAACCTTGCATAAATAGAAAAAAGTTCGCAAGCAGCGAGGCCGCGTTTCAAAGATCTCGCTTCAACAACCGGCACAACTCCGCCATATCCGCCGGGAGCGGCGCTGTAAATGTCAGCCACTCGCCGCTCACCGGATGGCTGAAACTGAGCCGTGCGGCATGAAGGGCCTGCCGCTTCATTCGCTTTACTGCGGCTCTCCGGGCAGGATCACCCACGGTGCTTGCCTGTCGGGCGCCGCAGTAGACGACGTCGCCCACCACGGGATAGCCGAGGGCATGCAAATGCACGCGGATCTGGTGGGTCCGGCCTGTTTCAATCTCCACATGCAGCAGCGTCACCGCACCGTACCGCTCATGAACCTGCCAACGGGTGGCGGCCTCCCGTCCCCGTCGGCTCCGGGTGGACATCTTTTTCCGGTCCTCCGGATGCCGGCCCACCGGCAGGTTGACGCTGCCCTGATCCCCTTTAACATCACCATAGACCAAGGCATGATAAGTTTTTTTCACCACGCGCTGCCGAAACTGTCCCATCAACGCCTGGTGCGCCCGGTCCGATTTTGCCACCACCAGCAGCCCGGAGGTATCCTTGTCGAGTCGGTGAACGATGCCCGGTCGCAATACCCCACCGATCCCCGACAGGTCCCGGCAGTGGTAAAGAATAGCATTGACGAGCGTCCCTTCTTTATGACCGGGGGCGGGATGGACCACCATGCCGGCGGGTTTGTCAACCACCAGGATGGATTCGTCTTCGAAAATGATGGAGAGGGGAATGTCTTCCGGCATAACGTCATATTCGGTCGCGGGCGGTATTTCGCAATGGATCACCTCGCCCTCCCGGACCTTGTGACTCGCCTTGGCCGGTCGGCTTCCAGCCTGGACGGCGCCCTGTTCAATGAGCTTCTGCACCTGTGCCCTGGACAGGGATGGGTCGCGGCGGGATAGAAACACATCCAACCTCAGATCCTGCTCTTCCCCCTCGACGACATATGTCCGCCGCTGTGCTTGATTCATGATGATTTGAACGTCAGGAAGCCCTTTTTAATCAGTGCGAATTCCTCTTCGTCAATGGTCCTTATGTCCAGAAGCACTTCATTGTCAAAAATCCTTGCAATAATAGGGATATCCAGGGATCGCAGGCGTTCTTCCAGCTTATTGGCCGACAGGGTCGTAGAGCGGACGCTGATCATCATGGTCGGGATTTCCTGGGTGGGAAGAGAGCCCCCCCCGGCCAGCGAGGCGCCCTTCTGCAGGCGGAAGGTGAATCCGGAAAGGCCCAGCCTTTGCAGGCTGTTCAGCAGGCGCCTGGCCATCCGCGCCATGTCGTTCACCGGCGCGGTCAAGGACCGCAGGGTTCTGATGCCCGATAACGCCTTCTCGGGGTTGAGGTATTGGATTAGGGTGGCCTCCAGGGCTGCCAGGGTTAGTTTATCAATGCGGAGGGCGCGATTGAGGGGATTATTCTTGATTTTCCGCAAAAATTCACGCTTTCCCAGGATGATCCCGGCCTGGGGGCCGCCCAGGAGCTTGTCGCCGCTGAAGGTGATCACATCCACGCCCGTCTGCAAGGCATCGTGAACCGTGGGTTCCCGGTCCAGGCCATGGCGGTCCAGTTCAATCAGGCAGCCGCTGCCCAGATCATCCATCACCGGGACACTGTGCTTCTTGCCCAGGGCAACCAGGGCCGGCAGGGCAATTTCTTCCGTAAAGCCCACAATTTTGTAATTGCTGGTGTGGACCTTGAGAATCAGCCCTGTCTTTTCTGAAATGGCCTTCTCATAATCTTTCAGGTGCGTCCGGTTGGTGGCGCCCACCTCCTTGAGCTGTACGCCGCTTTTTTCCATGACTTCGGGAATCCGGAATTCTCCCCCGATTTCAATCAGTTCCCCCCGTGAAACAATGGCTTCTTTTCCCGCCGCCAGGGTGTTGAGCACCAGCAGGACGGCGGCAGCGTTGTTGTTGACCACCAGGGCGTCTTCGGCCCCGGTCAGCGTACAGAGAATCCCCTGTACATGATCATAACGGAGTCCACGCTGGCCTTTCTGCAGGTCGATGCGCCATTCCTTCAGATTCTCCGTCTTGCAGAGGATGTGTTCGCGCAACTCACCCACCACCGTGCGGCAGGCCTCCTTGACGATCTCCTTTGCCGTCCCGGCGAAAAACCCCTGCTTTCCCAGGATCATCAGGATCTCGTCAATCTTGGGCAGATGTTTCAGCAGTTCTTTTCTGTGGTCATCCATAGATGTTGTCCTTGTTGCAGTCCCCTGTTGTCATTTTCGATTCATCCGGTGCATGCACTTGTTGGCCGTTTTACTCAATTTTGTCATGCTTTTCCAGGTTATGTTTCCCACACAACAACTGTACGTTATCCACCGTGCTGGATGAGCCTCCCTTGGACCAAGGGATAACGTGATCAAAATGCAGGTCCTCGGTGGCTCCGCATTTCGTGCACTTCCCTCCGTCTCTTTTCCACACCTCCAACTTTACCGATGTTGGAATAACCCTCCGCACCTTTGGTTGCTCAGGAACCGGCAATGAGAAGTCTTCTTCCCCTTCAACCGCAGTGAGTCTAAACTTGAAAACGGACCGTCCATTGCTTCTTTCTTTCCAAGAGTCGACTAGATGAAAGACACCATTGTATGACCATATACCTTGCTTGATCTTTTCACAAACTCGTACTCTTTCCGGC
>JAPLJM010000137.1 GCA_026388595.1 Deltaproteobacteria bacterium | reverse complement strand
GCACTTTTCGTAATGGGGGTGGAAAGCGCCAAAAGGCGGCGGACGCTGAAAGAGAAGGGCCAGTCCGATTTCATGACCGACATCAAATTCAAAATTGCCGATAAGCTCGTTTTCCAGAAAGTCCGCGACATGTTCGGCGGGCGGATGCTGGGGTCCATGACGGGCAGTGCCGCCATGAACAAGGAGATCGCCCTGTTCTTTTTTGACATCGGCATCCCCCTTTATGATTGCTACGGAATGACGGAGACCTCACCGGCCATTACGATGAACGGTTCGGCAGCGTTCAAGTTCGGGACTGTCGGGAAGCCCATCGAAAAAGTGCGGGTGGTCATCGACCAGTCTGTCGTGGAGGAAGGCGCCAAGGACGGGGAAATCATCTGTTACGGACCCAATGTCATGAAGGGTTATCACAACAAGCCGGAGCAGACCCGGGAAGTGATGACGCCCGACGGTGGTGTGCGCACCGGCGACCGGGGTCGCCTGGATGAGGATGGCTATCTTCATATCACAGGCCGGATCAAGGAACAGTTCAAGGTTGAAAACGGTAAGTTTGTCTTTCCCGCGGCGCTGGAAGAGGATATCTGTCTCGTGCCTTACGTCCAGAATGCCGTGATCTATGGGGAAAACCGTCCCTTTACGATCTGCATGATTGTTCCCGATTTCTTTGTGCTCGAACGATATGCGGAAAAGAACAACCTGCCCACGGACATGAAAACACTGATCCAGCGGAAAGATGTGCAGGATCTGATCGCCAATGAAATTACCAATGCTTTAAAGGGCAAGTATGGCGGCTATGAGATTCCCAAAAAGTTTCTCTTTCTCACGGAAAACTTCACCCTGGAAAACGGCATGCTGACGCAGACGATGAAACTGAAGCGGCGCGTTGTCCTCCAGAAATATTTGGACCAGATCGAATCCCTATATAAATAATGCCTTCGTCCCTGTGCCGTGATCCGTCAGCGGATCTGACTGTGGCGTACACACCATGCGCTGCAGTTATCAAGGGGGGGCTTTCATGCATTTAACACATTGAAAAATATGGTGTTTTTGATTTACGCGGGTACCTGGAGAATGAAGCCTATATTTCCGATTATCTTCTTGACAACTCCCCTTCAAGGTTATATAGACCCGACAGTTTGTCGGGAAACAGCATTTAAATTGAATGGAAAGACCTTCTACCAGTGAAAATAGCCGCCCATGACTGATAGACTGCGCAAGAAATCATCCTTCAGCAAGCCTCATGTAGATTCCTTCAGGAATACTTTCCTGAGTATTCAGCAAATTAAAATCAGTATCAAAGTTAATCGCCCCCGGGCATGCCGGAAAGGATCACTCTTTCAGCACCTTGCCGCAGGACAGATCCTTTGATTTTGTAGAACAATTTTTAGGCAATTAAAATAACATAGGGATTCACGGTGGAGATCAATCGATAAGATTGACGTCCGATGGATTCCTGAATCATGAAGGAGGAGATGATGGAAAAGGTACCACAGAAACTGGATAAAACGAGAAAAGAATATTACAAGGGCGCGCCGATTGCCAAGTTCGGTGAGCGGAAGCCGGATTTTTCAGGGATGGGCAGAAAAATCAAAAACAATTCCAAAGGTCTTCGCGAGGTGGTCTGTGTCGAGGCCTGTCGGACCCCTTACGGCGTC
>JAPLJM010000376.1 GCA_026388595.1 Deltaproteobacteria bacterium | reverse complement strand
CTGCAGACACTAAAGCGGCGCCGGCTGAAACTGGAAAAAAGATTGAATCGGCTGATAAGCCCGCCATTGAGAAAAATACCGATAAGGAAGTCCAGGAAGAAGAGCAGAACATCATGGAGGATGCCTTGGCACTCTTGGATGAGTCCGAAGAATACTGGAAGAAGGGTGACCTGGAAAGCGCTCTGGATCTGCTGGATCAGGCCTATGCCCTCATTATCGAGACAGACGATGACCCGGCTATTGCCAGACAGAAGGACGACCTCCGCCTGCTGATCTCAAAACGTATTCTTGCCATCTATTCGTCCCGCCAAACAGTGACCAGCGGAAAGCGGAGCGAGATTCCCATCACCATGAATGCGGATGTGGAAAAAGAGATCCGTGGTTTTCAGAGCTATGAAAGAGATTTTTTTATTTCCTCCTATCACCGCTCCGGTCTTTACCGCCCGATGATCGTCAGGGAACTGAAAAAAGCGGGACTTCCCGAAGAGTTATCCTGGCTCCCGCTGGTGGAAAGTGGTTTCAAAATTTCTGCTCTGTCACGGGCACGGGCACTCGGCCCCTGGCAATTCATTCCCTCGACGGGATATAAATATGGTTTGAACCGGGACGAATGGATCGATGAACGGATGGATCCGGAAAAGTCAACCCGGGCTGCCATCGGCTATCTGAAGGATCTGCATAACATGTTCGGCGACTGGCTGACGGTCCTGGCAGCATATAACTGCGGGGAGGGGAGGGTACTCCGGGTCATTTCCGGTCAGCATCTGAATTATCTGGACCGTTTCTGGGATCTTTACCACCTGTTGCCCTATGAGACGGCACGCTATGTGCCTCGTTTTCTGGCCACATTGCAGATCGTCAAGGACCCGGCGAAATTCGGCATGGATCTCGGTCAGCCGCTGGAAAAACAAATCCCCTACGAAGAAGTTAAATCACAGAAAAACATGCGGCTACAGGATATCGCTGCGGCCCTCGCGATTCCCGATGATGCCCTCAATACCCTGAATCCGGAACTGAGACATCGCATGACGCCTGACCGGGACTATCCGTTAAAAGTTCCCCTGGAGATGGCGGAGAAATTTGTAAAGGTTGCTGACAGCATTCAGCAGGGAGAAAAACCGAAACAGATCAGGGTGACAGGAAAATCCGGATCTGGATTTAAGCGGCATAAAGTCAAGCGTGGAGAAACCATGGCTTCCGTTGCGCGTCGCTACGGCATCTCGGTGAATTCTTTGATGGCGTACAATGGTCTGTCCGCTAAAAAAGGGGTCTACGTCGGGCAGCGTTTAAAGGTACCGATCCGTGGGGTCCGCTATACGAAAGACACATCGGGACAGCCGTCGGAGCGTGACAAAAGTCAGAGCGAACAGCTCGGCCGCTATAAAGTGAAAAAGGGAGACACGCTGTCGGTGCTGGCACAGCGGTTCAAAACAACACCGGCGGAAATCAGAAGGCTGAACAAGATCAAAGGAGACTCCCTCCAGGCCGGTAGAATTATAAAAATCGGCGTCCAATCCGGTGCCTCCAAGAGCGAGACGGAAACGGTAAAGCAAAGCGGCGGCAAAAAAGTCGCTCGGTAAAAAGTCCTTTTTTGTTAAGCTTATCGTTCATACAGGTTTACCGCGCCGATCCCTCCCGATTGGGCAAAGAGTGGTCAGTAAAAGGAAAAATTGCAGCGCGATAATATCTATACAAATCCGATTTCGCGGCTGTAGGTGAACTGTCGTTCCCAGTCCACATGGGGGTGGGCCTTGTTGAAGCGTTCCGCCCCTGCCTGTTTCATGGACTCCTTATCAACCGTCACAGGATGATAACCACCGATAAAGCCGGCGTCCGGGGCAATTACCGCATGATGTCCCGGCAAGCAGTCGCACTCGGCCGCAATATTCAGCAGGGCATTGATCAGGA
>JAPLJM010000315.1 GCA_026388595.1 Deltaproteobacteria bacterium | reverse complement strand
CCGTGATGAAGACCGGCCCCGGCGTGATCTGTCCCAGGGCGATCCCGTCGCGGAAGGCCGTCAGATCGAGCCAGTGCATCCCGTCGACGACGACGCTCTGAATGATGGGAATAGCGGTGAAGCCGCCGCCGAAGGCAAACGAGCCGATCTTGAAGAAGGTCGCAAAGATCGTCCACGTCCCATCAACCAACCAAAAGACGACGGCGAGCAAAACAGCCAGCGCCGCCGGGGGCAGGAGGTTTCGCCACCCGGACGTCTCCGGGACGTCAACCGCCGCACCCGGATGCTCCGGCGCTTTTCCCCGTCCACCCATTCCGCTCAAGTAAAAGAATAAAGCCCCAAGCACCCCGGAGATGAGGATGATATAAACCACATTCCAGCGCAGATAAAGGATACCCAGGAATGAAAGCGCCGCAATCACCATCCCCTTGAAGGCGTTGCGGTCCATGCCTTGGAAGACGGATTTTCCCATCATCAGTGTCGCGTTGACCAACAAAGCAACCACCATCGCCCCGAGGCCCATGAAGATCGAATGAACAAATTTCAAGTCGCCGAACGCGAAATAGGCCCAGGCCAGGACGGTGATGGCGGACATGGCCGGAAGGACAAAGGCAAAGGGCATCAGGATGCCGCCCCAGCCCCCCTTCAACTTCTGGCCGACATAGCCCAGCAGGGTCACCCCCGTGGCCCCCGGCAAAACCTGAGACAGGCTCAGGGCATTCATGAACTCCTCGTCGGAGATCCACTCTTTTTCATGGACGATGACCTTCTTCATCAATGCCAGGATCGCCGGCCCGCCGTAGCCGACAGCGCCGACATACAGGGCCGTTTTCAGGATTTCAAACAAGGTCGGCCGTTTCATAATCATCCCTTATACCTTGCTGTCCAAATCTGGGTCAAGAGAGCATGATGAAGATAAACCTTCCACTTCTTCCCGTTTGGCTATAATTGCTTCGAGCCTCGTCGGGTAATTAATAGGGCTGTCCCAAGACCTTGCGAAGATCAGATAGCCCTTTCCTGATTTCTTCGCTACCCGTGTACTTCCGGACATCTGCCGAGGAATAGACAAAAACGAATGTGGGCGTCCCCCGCACCTTGTATTGTCTAACGATGTCGTTGTATTGCTTCAATGTCGGTTCTACATCATACGGTTTTATGGGGATATTCCTGGACTTCAAGGCGTTTTCCAATTGCGGCTCCGTAGTGGCGCCGATGCGCCACGCTGTATCAAACAATACTTTTCTTGCAAGGAGGGCGTCCTTGTATGATTTGGAGGCATTTGCCGCGAATAAGAAATACCTGGCGTAAAGAGGCGTCAGTTTATAGATAGGCAAATCCACAAAACTGACTTTAACGCCTCCCCTGGCGATAATTTCAAGGACGGCCCCGTCTATCTCCTTTTCCAAATTCTGGCAGGGTTGACAGAAATAGTCCGAAAATATAAATAGCTGATACTGTCCGGAACCATAGGACGGAACAAGATTTCCTCCAGCGCCGTACGCTGTTGTTATCGATCCTGCAGATATAAACGTTATGCACAGATACCCCAGCACGGCAACAACCGGCAAAGATAATTTCTGTAACTTTAACATAGGCAATTCAACCTCGGTAATTTTAGAAACTCCTTTCGAGCTCATGGTTTCATTTCGTTGATGAAGTCTTTTGCTCTGTCGCCTCTCAGATAGTTGGCCAGCCCAAGAAGTCCCTCGACAAGGTATTTTGACTGGTAGCCCTTCAAGGTGAGAAATATCCTCGCCAGCTCGGCCCGGTCATAATGGGGACAAACGGTGACGATAATCTTCGATTTGTCCAGCTCTTTGATCCTGTCAGGAAGCTCATTGATCGGGATGTGTTTTATAAAGCCGAAACTATAGGCCTGATGTTCTTCCCGGAAACGAATATCGATGATCTGCACTTGCCCTTGTTTGTAAAGGTGCAGCATTTCTTCAATGCCGATTTTCATGTTGCTGCGTTCCCGATAGTCAAATGATTTTAGATAATTATCAAAAGTTAACGGTTCCGCCGCCAGGGCGGGCACGCCCATCAGAAAACAGGTTAGAAGAGTCGCCCAGAAGATTTTCATGTGCTTGCTCCTTTTCAGCTTGTCTAAAATATCGTCATCCCGACGGAGAATTGATTTCATTTCGCCAAGCATTCCCATGATCGCCGGGGGATGGAGGGCCAGGAAGACGAGATCGGCGGCAGCGGGTTTTTTTGGATCCCCGCCCGCCGCTTCAATGATCGGGAATCGCTGCTTGAGGTTATTTAGAACATCGGCATTGGCATCGCTGACGATCACCTTGCCGGGCCATCTCCTTTTTCGGTCGACAACCACCCAGGATGATCCTGGCGACCCTCCCACCCCCGATAAAACCGATGGATTTGAACATGCGAACAGCCTCCTTCCTGAAGGAAATTACTCATGTATTTTTCCCAAAAGGAAAGCATGAGCTGCTCCCCCCTTGGGGAAGGGATTCATTTATTTGATGACAGGACCTTTTGGTGTGTATGCAACGTCGGCATCCAGGAAAAACAGCCGCTTGGTATCTTTGTATTTGCAATCGTCAATAAGCCCAAAATACATCTCGGCGGCCCTTGCACCCGTGGCACATACAAACACCACATACCCTTCTTTTGGAAGCTGAGCAATGGTATCATCACATCCCTTGGTAAAGAGTTCGTTGATGAACACGTGCTTAGCGCCATCAAAGTGACCTGCCTTGTATTCAAACGGCGTTCTGACATCCACAAGAGTTACGTTTCCCGGTTTTTCAGCTACCATTTTTTTGAAGAATTCTTTGTCAATCGTCCCATCTTCCTTGCCTGCCTTGATGGCGTCAATCTTATTTACCGTTACCCCCGGTTCAGCTTTTACAGGGGCCACCTGCCTTTGAGCTGCACATCCAAAAACAAACATAAAAAATACCGCTACGGTAAGTAAAACAGATAGTTTTTTCATGGTATCCTCCCTTATTGAATATCTTTAAATGTTACCGTTTAATACGGCAGTGTTCTTGTAACCCGCCTTATAGACTTTGTCAGCCAGACGATAATTATTTTTTACATTATCGGCCGAACCCACAATGACAATGACTTTATCCTTTGCGGTATTTGCAGCAAAGAATTTAGATAAGTCGGCATCGTCGGCAAGGTTAACGACAACGGCACCATTTCTAATAAGTTTTTTTGCTCCCTTGGCGGTGACTTCAGAAAAATACTTGTCAAAGAATACGGGGGCTTTCACAAAGGCTTTCAGATTGGTAAACCCTTTTTCTTTGAGCATTTTGATATCGCTAAGGCTCATGGGGCAAGGCCTTCCTATTCCAATCAATATCTCCGTGTCTTTCGGAAGGTTTAATTTTTCAAACTCGGGGTAGATGAGCTTAAATCTTGCGTCAAACATGTTGAATGCCGTCGGGATGAACCCGTCATCGTATGTCCTTGCCGGCCTTGCATCAATGACAAACACTTTGCCTGTTTTGTTGATAAGGTCAGGCATTCTTGAGACCACGTAGTCTCCATCGACTACTTCAATGCCCATTTGCTTACACATATTCATAATAACCTCTGCAGGGGGGAGTGCAATCGATGGACCGCTTGCAACCTGGGCACTACAGATACCTGTGGCTATGAAAATCGATAGAGCCAAAATCAATGACAAAAAATGTTTCATACTGCCTCCTTAATTTTTAGGTTTTGCCCCTAATGGGCTGTATCAGTTTTCCGCTTGACCGTTACGAATTCTGCGGCCCTTACCAGAAGGAATGACAAACCGACAATGAACCTGACGACTCTGGGCTTCACGTGGGTTCCTGATGAATACCCGTTTTACTGCTTATTCGCAGCCTTCTGAAACCTTTCGGAGCCTTTTCCCGATGTTTTTGCCTTCCGAAACCGTGTACCGCGACTCCACCGTTTCACCTACTTTAACCCTGGAGAGCGATTCGGCATTCCCCATTATTACCGTGACTTTAGCCCCTCCCTCGGGTTCGATGGTTACACTCATGGTTTCAGTATCGATCTTAGTAACCGTGCCCCTTACCCTCATCAGTTCCTGCGCCATCACCGGCGCTAGGAGCATGAACACCATCACTAATGCAATCACTACAAATACTACCTTCCTCACCCTTTTGTCCCCCTTTCTATGGTTAAATAATCCCTACGGTCACCTCCCCAGAATGAACAAAGAAGGTCTTTTATTATCACTTTTCTCTATTTCCCTCACCAAGCAGGCATTTTTATCTGTTATTTCAAAAGGTAGTCAAGGTTTTTGCTGTCACCTTCAATTTCCCCAAAAGGGATTGCCGATAAAGTAGATTCCCAAAATAGCGATGAGTGCCCCGGCGCCTTTGCGGAACCACAACCCCGCTCCCTGCCAGCGCTGGTTTTCAATCATTTTGCGGACAAAAGCGGTGGAGCTGCCGGCAATGACGATGGGTAGACAATGGCCAAGGGCGAACAAAACAATAAACAGGACACCGATCACCAGCTGCTGCTGGATCGTGATGATGGCCAGAATGGGCGCAATGAAGCCAAAGGTGCAGGACCCGGACAGAAAGCCATAGGCCAGGCCCAGAGCAAAAGCACCCCAGAGCCCCCGCAGGTTGAAACGATAAAGCAGGCTGCCGGAGGTGGAGCACGATTCCACGCCCATCATGCCCAGGGCCACCCAGATTAGAACCAGGCCGATGATAACCTGCCAGTAATTCCCCACATCACCGAGCATCCGGCCCAGAAGGGCGCAGACAATGCCAATCGCGGCGATGATGATAAACAGGCCGAGGGTAAAGGCAATGGAATAGGCGCCGGCCTGGCGGGGCTGTAAGATCTCTTCCTGTCCGCCCACATAGGCAACAATCAGGGGAATGGAAGCCAGATGGCAGGGACTGAACAGGACGCTGACCATGCCCCAGAGGAAGCACCCCAGGGCGGCAATCGCAGGGGCGTCTGTCATCCAGTGGTTGATCGTGAGAAAGAAAGATTCCATGATCAAATGCGCCCTCTACTTGACGCCCATTGACTGAAGCTGAGCCACAATGGCCTCCTCGCTCATGAATCCGATGTGGCGATTGACCTCTTTCCCGTTTTTGTCGAAGAAAATCTGGGTAGGAATGGCCCGGACGCCGAAACGCTGGGCGGCTTCCCGGTCGTATCTGAGATCGATGAAAACGACCACGGCCTTTCCCCTGTAGTGTTTCTCCAGCTTTTCGAGGATCGGCGCCATCATCTTGCAGGGGATGCAGGATGCGGCGCCCAGATCGACCATCGTCACCTTGCCTTTGACGGGAACCTGCTTCGTCTCCATACCGAAAAGAAGGGCGCTGCCAGGTATCAGCAGGGTCAAACAGACGAACAGGATTGCGATTGCCAACACATTTATTTTCTTCATTTTTTATTCTATTCCTTCACTGCCGCTTATTTATTAAGGGATCGAAATCAAGATAAACGTCGCTGCCCTTTACCCTTTCAATTTCTGATAAAGCCCCTCAAGTTTGTTTTTGTAAATTGCCCGGATGTTGGCGTCCTCTTCGCCCAGGGGTTTCAAGGGAATCAGGTCCATGACGTCTGCAAAGGACAAGCCCGACTCGAACAGCGTCTTCATCGCCCCTTTCATCATTTTAGACAACGCTTTGTCCGTTTCTTTGGCGGTCAGACCGAAGGATTCGCCAAGTTTCTGCAGCTCATTGAGCTGGAACCAGAAATAGGTCGGCCCCATGGCCGTCAGGATGGCGTAGGCTTCAAGTTTCTCCTCCTCAACTTCAGGACAGTCTCCGAGAACTTTGAAAAAGTCGGACAGGTCCTTCTTCTCTTTCTTGTCGAAAGCTTGAGAAAACGCCACGGGATTATATCCCTTGTTCATCACGGCAGGGGCGTTGGGGATCATCCGGACGATTCTGTTAAAACCGCCAAGCCCTGTGGAAAGACTGGCAATGCTTGCCTTGGGCGCAAGGGAAACCAGTGTCGCGTTTGCACGAAGATGCGGTTTTAATTCACCCAATGTACCGCCGATCGCGGGAGGATGAAGGGCTAAAAAGACGATATCCCGGGAAGCGGCATTAGCGTTGCCGTTATGGTGAATTTTGACATCGGGGAATTTGGCCTTTAATTTTTGCAAAACGTCCTCACTAGCATCGCTGACGACGACCTCTTTGAACCCTTTGCCTTTCTTCTTGAAACCGCCAAGGATGATCTGTGTAATCCTCCCACCGCCAATAAAACCGACCGATTTTGTTTTCATCATGACCATTCTCCTTTTCTTTATTGATCCTCGCTACCGATGTTTATACCCTGAAGGGCGGCCTTGATGGTTTCCTTGATCCGCTCCAGCGCGTCCCGGTCGAGGGTGGCGCCCATTGCTTTTTCCACGCCGAATTCCGTGATGACGAAATGGTTCTTCGGCATCGCCTCGACATGTTCGATGATTTGTTTCGCGCAGGCGATGGGACAGCCGTCAAGGACAAGCATGTCTTCGGCGTCTTTGACAGAACGCACGAAGCCGCCCCGGTGAGCGGCAATTCCAGCCAGACAGAAGAGCCGTCCACAGCCTTCCTGGCTTAATTCCACGGCGATCTGGTTGGTCATCTGACCCACATTCGCCGCCCCGGCGCACCAGATAATCATCCGGTTGCTGCCGCCCGCACAGCATGATTCAGTCATCATATACCTCCTTCGATTCAGATGATTGCGTTAAACAGATAACCCACCATGATAATGGCGACCGTCATAATTGCGGCAAAAATGACGAGCAGCTTAACCTTCAATACCTTCCTGAGGATGACCATTTCTGGAAAAGAAATGGCTGTCACCGCCATCATGAAGGCCAGGACCGTTCCCAGGGGCATGCCCTTGCCCATCAGGGCCTGGACGATGGGGATCGTACCGGCGGCGTTCGAATAGAGGGGGATGGCGATCAGGACAGCCAGGGGAACGGCAAGAGGATTATCCCGTCCGGCATATTTGGCAACGAAATCAATGGGCGCATAGCCGTGGATGACGGCCCCGACACCGATGCCCAGGATGACGTAAAGGATCACCCGCTTCAGGATATCCTTGGTATGATCAGAGGCCTGCTCGAAGCGGTCCTTCCAGGTCAGCTCCGGCAGTATTACCTCGCCCATCCGGATCTCCCAGACATAGTCTTCCACCATCTTTTCCACAGCCGGGATCTTTCCCAGAATAAAACCCGCCGTTATGGCCACAACCATGCCGGTGCCGATATAGATGAGGGCGATCTTGGCGCCGAAGAGGCCCCAGAGCAGCACCAGGGCTACCTCGTTGATCATGGGCGATGCGATCAGAAAAGAGAGGGTCACACCCAGCGGCACTCCCGCTTCGAGGAACCCGATGAAGACGGGAACCGCCGAGCAGGAACAGAAAGGTGTGACAATACCCAGCATGGACGCCAGGATATTGCCCGTAAATTCTGTCTTGCCGGCCAGAACGTTTTTAACCTTTTCCGGCGGGAAAAAGCTCCGGATAATGGAAACGATATAGATGATCACCGTCAGCATCAGGATGATCTTGATGGTGTCATAGACGAAGAAATTGACGGCATCGGCCAGATGAGTACCCGCCGCCATGTTGAATGCGCTGTAGGTCAGCCAGTCGGCAAAAATTTTGATCATGTCTTCATTATCCTTTCATCATTATTAATCGCGATTCATAAAAACCACAAAATTCATAACACTCCTTCATTTTAGCTAAGGTCGCGAAAAATACTTCCCCTTAAATGACAGGGCCACATTGACGAGAAGAACCAGAATCGGCACCTCCAGAAGCGGTCCGATGACCGTGGCAAAGGCCTGGCCGGAGCCGATGCCGAAGATGGCGATGGCCACGGCGATGGCCAGCTCAAAGTCGTTGCTTGCCGCCGTGAAGGCTAAAGCTGCGGTCTGGGGGTACGTGGCGTTCATTCTTCGGGCGATGAAGAAGGTAACGAACCACATGGCAAAGAAGTAGATTGTCATGGGAATGGCAATAATGAGAACATCAAGGGGTGAGGCAATGATCTTGCTTCCCTGGGTGGCGAACATGATAATGATGGTAAACAGAAGGGCGATCAGGGTGATCGGGGCGATTTTCGGGATCAGGGCCTGCTCCAGCCAGGCCTTCCCCCTGGAGGCAATGACGGCATAACGGGTGATGACCCCTGCCAGGAAGGGAATGCCCAAGAAAATGAAGACGGTTTTGGCTGCCTCCCACATGGAAATATTGACATTCACACCCTTGGCGAGGCCGAAGGCGTTCAAGGCAACCGTGACGAACAGGTAGATATAAACTGCGTAGAAGAGGACCTGGAACACGGCATTCAGGGCTACAAGGCCGACGGCCACTTCACGATCGCCCTCGGACAGCTCATTCCAGACAATCACCATGGCGATGCATCGAGCCAGGCCGACAAGGATGACACCGATCATATACTCCGGATAGTCCCTGAGGAAGATGACCGCCAAAATCCACATGACAACAGGTCCGATAATCCAGTTTTGCAACAAAGACAGGACAACAAGTTTCTTGTTTTTGAAGGCCTTGCCGATTTCCTCATACTTGAC
>JAPLJM010000329.1 GCA_026388595.1 Deltaproteobacteria bacterium | reverse complement strand
GTTCTGAAAGTCCGCGAGGTCACGGAAGGTTTCCGCTACTATCTCGGCTTCTCGGGAACCCTGGCCCTGGAGCGCGTCATCGGCAGTTATGCCACCAATCTGGAGTGCCGCTTCGGCGGGTATCAGGGTCGTGCCCTGTTTGCCGGGGACCGGATCGCAATCGACGGTATTCGTGATATTCCGCGGGTCGTGATTCCGGGCAGCGCGATCCCCCCGATGAAATCCCCCCATCGTCTGCGCGTCACCGCAGGACCTGAATTTGATTATTTTTCCGAAGCGTCTCAAAAAACGTTTGCTCAAAAAGAAAGCCGGACCGTCTATGACGTGTCGGCGACCATCAACCGGACGGGCATCCGCCTGGAAGGCCAGCCGCTGACCTTTCGCGACGAGGTGGACAAGAGCATTATCTCCGAGGGCATCCTGCCGGGTACGGTGCAGATCCCCGGGGACGGCCTGCCCATCATCATGCTCTATGAACGGACGATCGGCGGCTACGCCCGGATCGCCCGGGTGGCCAGAGCGGATCTGGATCGGTTGGCCCACCTGAAACCCGGCGATTATGTCCTCTTTGAGCGGATCGAGATGGACGAGGCGGAGCGCCTCTGGGAAGACCGGCAAAAAGCCTTGTTTCACTGACCTAAGCCGTCAGGCGGGTTTCCTGAAAAGGCCCTGCTGGTTTCTTGCACAAAGGCTATTTCATCTTGTTGGGCAGATACAGAACGATTTCCGGGAAAACGGTGATCAGGACCGTGGCCAGCAACATGAGCAGGAAAAAAGGGAAAGCGGCCTTGGCAATCGTGAGCAGGTCGTCGTTGTTCAGGCCGCTGATGACAAAGAGGTTGAACCCCACCGGCGGCGTGACCTGCGCCAGCTCGATCATCAGGACCAGATAGATTCCGAACCAGACCGGGTCGAACTTGGCCGCGTCAATGAGGGGGAGCACGACCGGCGCCGTCATGACGATCATGGAGAAACCATCGACCAGGCAGCCCAGGATCAGATAAAGAATCGAGAGAATGACGATCAGGGTGTAAGGTGAGAGGCCCAGGGTGGTCACGTAATCCGTCAGCGCCCGGGTGATGCCCAGGTAACCGATGACATTCGACAGATAGGACGCGCCCATGACGATCATCATGATCATGCAACTGGTCTTGACGGTCCCCATGAGGCTCACTTTAAAGACGTCCCAGGTCAGGCTGCGCGTCAGGGCGGCAAAAAAGAAGGCGCCCAGAACGCCGATGGCGCCGGCCTCGGTGGGCGTTGACCATCCCATGTAGATGCTCCCCAGGACAAACAGCACCAGGATGACGACCGGAGCGATCGCAGGAAGGGCCTGGAAGCGATCCTTCCAGGAGTAGCGGTCCTCACCCCGGGGGGCCAGGCTGGGTGTGATGAGACAGCGGATCAGGATATAGGCGCTGAACAGAAAAGCAATCATGAAACCGGGGATAAAACCCGCGATGAAGAGCTTGCCGATGCTCACATCCCCGATAATGCCGTAGACCAGCATCATCATGCTGGGTGGAATCATGAACCCCAGCGTCCCTGCGCCGGCCAGCGAGCCGATGGACAGGTCATGATCGTAGCCCCGCTTTTCAAGTTCCGGAACGGTGATCTTGCCGACCGTCGCCGTAGTCGCCGCCGAAGAGCCACTGACGGCTGCGAAAAAGGTGCATGCAAGGATATTGACATGCACGAGACGTCCGGGAATTGCGTCCATCCAGGGGGACAACCCCCGGAACAGGCTCTCCGAAATCTTGCTCCGGAAG
>JAPLJM010000064.1 GCA_026388595.1 Deltaproteobacteria bacterium | reverse complement strand
GATCACGGCGAGGATGCAGAGCAGAAACGCCAGAGAAAAGGACACGATCAGCCAGACCCACTGGCCGATTGACAGCCCCCTGCCGTGTATTCCCGCCATAAAGACTTGATAGACCGGTCCCGCCTCCAGGACGATCACAAGACCGATGAATAAGGCACAGAGGATCATGAAAAGGAGCCCTCCAAAGCTGGTGACGGCCTGCGCCGGGTTTTCCGACTGAAAATCCGGATAGGCTGCGCCCAGACCGACCCCCATGGCAACCACTCCCGGCACCATGCAAAAGATCGTCACCACCGATAGCACCATCATAAAGTCCGTCACCTGAAGCAGGATGTTTGTGGCCACGATCAGAACCTCCGACAAAAGCAGCAGCGGGATAAAGTAGACAACAAACTTGACCCACAGGAAGGTCCGCATCTGCACCGGCGCCGCCTTGACAATCCAGAAGGCCGCACCTTCCGTACTGACCGCCGGAAAAACAAAGCGGGCCGCAACGGCCGTCAGCACGAACGAAGCCAGCCCCATGTTCAGAAAAGATAAAATATTCTGGAGGTAGATGGTTTTCATCGGGCTCTTTTCCAGGGGCAGGACGGAAAAGTTGTAGAGATAAATGAGGATTAGGGCCAAGATCAGAAAGATCTGCGGCCACTGCGTCTGATCACGGAAAAATACCTTGATTTCCTTGACGGCAAAGGCGCGGGCCGGACCTGAGAGAAAATGAAGCAGCCAGGCGGCGCCCTTGCTGCGCTCATTTCGCCCCGGCAACAGGCGTTCCGCGGTGGTCTGCGCCTTGGAAAATCCCGTAAAATAGGCCGCCCCGGCGATCCAGGTCATGACGAAAACAAGGGTCACGGCAAAACTCCAGGCGAGGGATAGGTTGAAAAGGGCCGCGCGATAAGACCCCGATAGGGCGGCGCGGATACCTTCAAAAATCCAGGTCGTGGGGAGCCAGGGCGATCCCCCGGTTTCCAGCGACCGGAAATATTGCAGGACGGAAGAAAAGGAATCGGGATTCGCCAGTTGTTCCGGCCGCATGAGCCGGAAGGCAAAGAGCAGAATCACGAATAGAAGCAGGCTGAAAAAAACAAAAACTGTGCGGATGCGACCTGCCGGCAGAATCAGGGCGATGAGCACCACCATGATGGCGCTGAGGGAGGAGGCGATCAGGCACATGGGGAGAATGATCATGCCCACGGTGACATAGAAGAAAGGACCCGCCTGGAAAACGATCCCGTAGGACAGAAAGACGGGCAGGCTGTAAACGATCACCATCCAGGAACTGTCCACAGTGCACTCCAGCCAGCGGGCCAGAAAGATTTTGGATGTCG
This sequence comes from Deltaproteobacteria bacterium, assembly GCA_026388595.1. Lineage (GTDB taxonomy): Bacteria > Desulfobacterota > Syntrophia > Syntrophales > Fen-1087 > JAPLJM01. Next base: position 968 of record JAPLJM010000064.1, on the reverse strand, counting down.
AAACCGGCAGGGCGTGCACCAGGATGAGATCCCGGCTCAGATAAAATTTTGAAAGCGACGTGACAATGCTGCTGAAAATGAGAAGGGTGAAAAAGGTGACCAGCACCATGGAAAGCAGTTTGTAGGCCAGGATGTCGCCAAAGCTGTCAACCCCTTGAAAATAAGTGAGAACCCGGAAAAAAGCGATAAAAATACCGATCCAGAAGAGCAGGCCGATGGCGCCGAAGAGGAGCCAGCGGATGGTCCGGGATTCCGCATCCTTAGAAACCTCAACGTTCTTGTAGGACCACAGGCGGGGTTTTAACAGGGTTATGACGTCATGCATGATCTACTCTTCAGTCAATCTCAAAAAGACCGCCTCCAGATCGGCATCCTGAAACTGAGCCGCCCGTTTCAATTCCTTGGTCGTTCCCAGGGCGATCAGCGATCCCTTGTGAATGATGCCGATCCGGTCGCAGAGATCCTCGGCAACCTTGAGGGTATGGGTGGACATGAAAATGGTCGTTCCCCGCCTGGCCAGATTTATTAAAATATCCTTAACCATTTTGATGGCCGCCGGATCCAGGCCCACCATTGGTTCATCTACGATCAGCACCCGGGGTTCATGGAGCAGCGCCGCCGAGATAATCAGGCGCTGTTTCATGCCATGCGAATAGGCTTCAATCAGATCATGGGACCATTCAAAAAGACCAAAGGTCCTGAGGAGCTCCTGAGACTTTTCCACAAATACGCCGTCATGGACGCCATACAGATCGGCGGAAAAACGCATAAACTCCATCCCGGTCAATTTTTCATAGAGATAGGGCCGGTCCGGGATGAAGCCGATTCTTTTCTTTGCCTCTTCCGGATGATCGGCCATGGAAATCCCATCGATGGTAATGACGCCTGCCGTGGGTGCCAGGATGCCGCCCATCATGCGGATGGTCGTGGTCTTTCCGGCGCCGTTCGGTCCGATAAACCCGAAGATT
>JAPLJM010000347.1 GCA_026388595.1 Deltaproteobacteria bacterium | reverse complement strand
GGAAGCTGGAGGCCTGATGACGGACCTTTTCGGGCTGCCCTTCCATCTGCAATCCCCCCATGTCATTGCATCTAATGGACGATTGCATCAGGACATGATGGCTGTCTTCAAGCAGACCGCCACCGCCTGATCATCTCTTTCAATTCTGGCCCGATCTTTTGTGTTTCGCAAGAATGATCAACCCGTAAAAAGTAGAGAAACTCTTGAAATTGGGACGGCGACTTAAAAAGATCCGCAGGCAAGGCGCGCAAATCCTGAGGAATGAGGCGTACATGGGAGTGCGCCGCAATGACGAAAGATACAGCGCAACGCAGCATCCGGACTTTTTAGGTCGCCGTCAAGGAGAATTCCAGGCAGGGATCCGGTCGAGCCGGAAGTGGCTCAATCCTGTCTGGACTTGACGACTTTCACCAAAATCTTCCTTGTCCTGGGGCCGTCAAATTCGCAGAAAAAAATGGACTGCCATGTGCCGAGTACGGGATTGCCGTTTTCAATAAAAACCATCTCCGATGCTCCCATCAGCGAGGCTTTGACATGGGCGGCGGCATTGCCCTCCCGATGGCTGTAATGGTCCTGCCAGGGGATGGCCTTATCCATCGCCATCCCGATATCCCGCGGGACATCGGGATCGGCATTTTCATTGATGGTGACGGCCGCGGTCGTATGTGGCACGAAGACATAGCAAATGCCCTCTTCTACACGGCTGTCCCGGATAACGGATCTAACCATTCCGGTGATATCAATCATTTCTGATCTCGCACCGGACTTGACGGTCAGTTGTTTCTGCATATTCCTACCCCGCCGGTGTGATTTCTTGATAAAACCGTCTGCCGATTTCCAGGCCCCGGTCGATAAAATCAGGGCCGTAAATTTTGCCCGTTGATGTCCGGAAGGTTTCACGGATTCTTCGGATTCCCTCCAAACCCGTCAAAAAGCGGGGAAGAACCGCCTCCAGGGTCGCCCTGCGGGAGGCTAACATCGCCCAGAGGGTCTCTGTAAAATTATCCGGTCCCCAACGGAATTTGTCAGCATCATAAAGGACATCCGATAAAAGCTGGTCTGCAGGTTCATCAAGCTGATCAGCGGCCTGGAATGCTTCGTGATTCGCGATGGCCTGTGTGATTGCCGAGCATTCCCGATCTTCCAAGGCAAAGTTCTTCAGGATCATTGATGCTTCCCGAGCACCCGCGCGGGCATGATCTTTTTCAGACCGCTTGATGTCGTGCAGAAGACCGGCCAGATGCGCCAACAGGACCAGGCGTTCGGTATCGACCCTCAAGGGGGCGCTGTTCACCTCGACCAGGATGATGGCGCCGGCGTCCACAGCCACTTTCCTGATATGGGACAGACCATGGCCGTAACAATCTCCATAGTCGGCAACGACACCAAGGCAATCTCTCACCATCGATGCAAGATCGAATAACTGCTGCGACCTTGCCACTTCTTTATCGTTGTGCAGGTAGAACCGGGGAGAGCCGAGATCAGCGGCTATCTTCAGCGATAGATTTCTTGCCTCCTGATAGTCTCGATCCGGCAAATTGAAGATCTCCTTTCCTCATATTTATGGCCATATCTCTTCAATATCCCTCATCTCCTGTCAAGATATTTTTTAAATACAATATTGTATCATTTATTGGGTAAGCCGCCATATGTGTGACAAGATTGTGCTAAATTGAATCCAAGATATCATTTAAACATAATGATATCAAGATGATATATTTTATAACCGTTGCTGGCACCATAATTGCTGAGTAATGGACAAAACACAGTCAGGAGGTTACGAAAATGAATTCAGGAGATACGGCATGGGTTTTGATATCCACAGCACTGGTCATGCTGATGACCGTCCCGGGTCTGGCTTTCTTTTATGGTGGTCTGGTGCGCCGGAAGAACGTTTTGTCCATTCTGATGCAGTGCTTCATCATCATGTGCGTCATCAGTCTGCAATGGGTCCTGTTTGGTTATTCACTGGCTTTTGGTCCTGATACGGGCTGGGGGATCATCGGGTCTCTCGACTGGGCGGGACTCAATAATGTGGGGAGCCTGCCGAACAGGGATTACGCGGCAACGATTCCTCATTCGGTGTTTATGATTTTTCAAGCCATGTTTGCCGTGATCACGCCTGCTTTGATCATCGGGGCTTTTGCTGAGCGGATCAAATTTTCCGCTTTCCTGGTTTTTACCTTGCTCTGGGCGACGCTCGTGTATGATCCGCTGGCGCACTGGGTCTGGGGGACCGGCGGCTGGCTGAAAA
>JAPLJM010000082.1 GCA_026388595.1 Deltaproteobacteria bacterium | reverse complement strand
GGGATGGGGATCCCGATTCCCACATAGAGCGACACCCCGTACCCCAGCATACTGGCGCCCACCAGCCATTCCGGGCTCATCTCCTTCAGGTTTCCGATGGTGGCAATCGTGCCGGCCCCCTCCCGGGGAAGCCCGTGCTTGTTTCTGGGGGCATGCGGGTTGTGCTGGGTGCCCGGCCAGGAAACGAACCCCTGGGCGCCGCCCAGGAAAATTCTCGTCCCCAGGCCGATGGTCTTGTAAAAGGGATCATTGAAGAGAGGGCTCAACTGCCCCGAGGTGGCATAGTTCGCGTTGGCCATGCGGGGCCGCAGCATTCCCATATAGGTGTAAATCGTCCTGTCGGACATGTTCACGGCGCAACTGTAGTTCTGGTAGGCATTGCGCGGATTGAACAGGATGGCATCCCGCAGGTCATGGATGGTGATATTCTTTTCGTGCTTGCGCGCCGGGTAGCAGTCCGTTCCGTATCCTTCCATCCTCAACCGGATGACATTGCCGGCCACGAAATCCTGAATGACATGTCCGCCGCCGTAGTTAAACTCACCCGGGCCCACATTCAGAAAGGCACCGGAGGAGCACATGGGGGCAAAGGTGCCCGTCGTAACCACATCGACCCGGCGAGCGGCCTCCACGTCCCCGTGCCGTTCCACAATATCGATAATCTCCTCGGCAGTCACCACGACGGCCTTCCCCTGTTTAATCCTCTCGTTAATTTCCCGGATGGTTTTACTAATTTTATGTTTTTTCAAAGGTCTCACCTATTGGTTTGTGTGTCCAAATCCTCCCTCGCCGCGGATTGTCGGTTTCAATCCGGGTTGCACCTCCCAGTGAACGCGGCAAACCCGCTGCACAATCATCTGCGCAATCCGATCGCCCCGGCGGATCATAAAGGCGCGATCGCCGTGATTGATCAGCAGAATGCCGATCTCTCCCCGGTAATCGGCATCAATGGTGCCCGGTGCATTTACCAGCGTGACCCCGTGCTTCCAGGCGATCCCGCTGCGGGGCCGGATCTGGGCCTCATAGCCCTCAGGCAGGGCGATCGCCAGACCGGTGGGAATCATCTCTCGCTGCCCCGGACTTAATACCCTGTCTTGCCGGACCGCCGCAAATAAATCCAAACCGGCCGCATGCGCCGTCATATACAGCGGAAGCGGGAGGTCCTCATTCCCCGGCAATCTTTGAATGGCAATCGTAACGTCTTCAATCACTTGTCCAAACTCAGCCACGGAGAATATCCAGTGTCAGATCCTTCTCGGCAATCGGCCCGATCGCTGCCAGACCGATGGTGTCGGGATTGAACATCTCGGCAGCCAACGTCCTTATATCTTCATGAGTGACGGCGTCGATCTCCCGGACCACCGCTTCCGCGGGGATATGCTCCTTAAAAGTGATCTCATTTCTGGCCAGGCGGGTCATGCGGTTATCCGTGCTTTCCATGCTCAGCAGAAAATTACCCTTGATCAGTTCTTTTGCCGATTGCAATTCCAGTTTCGTGAGGGAGTGATTCGTCATGCGCAACAATTCATCAAAAATCAGACCGACGACGTCCCGCACACTGTCCTTGCTGGTGCCCACGTAAATCCCCAGCATCCCCACGTCCTTATAAGGGCTCAGGTAAGAATGGATGGCATAGGCCAATCCCCGTTTTTCCCGGATTTCCTGAAACAGGCGTGAACTCATGCTGCCGCCCAGAACGGCGTTCAGCAGAAAGCTGGGATAACGCTGGGGGCTGATGGAAGACGGCGCAGGGCAGCCCATGACCAGGTGGACCTGCTCCAATTCCTTATCGATCACGGCAATCCCGGCGGAAACCTCGGGGTTACTGATCCCGTTCTGCCGTACCTTTCTGTCCACGGAACCGAAAGCCCCGTTGACCAGTTCCACCAGGACATCATGTTTAAAGTTGCCGGCTGCCGTCAGGACAACATTTTCTCCCCGGTAACGGTCATTGAAGAAACCAACGATCCCATCCCGGCTGTAGCCCTCAACCAGCGTTTTGGTTCCCAACACCGGATAGCCGAGCGGGTGGTCTTTCCAGAATTTTTCATCAAAGAAATCATGAATGTAGTCATCCGGCGAATCATCCAGCATATTGATTTCCTGGAGCACCACCGATTTTTCCTTGTTGATTTCTTCCGGATCGAAGAGGGAATTTTTGAAGATATCCGACAGCAGGTCGATGGCCATGGCCAGGTGGTAGTCGGGGATCTTGATGTAAAAGGAGGTCAGTTCCTTGCCCGTAAAGGCATTCATCACCCCGCCCACGGAGTCGATGGCCGAAGCGATGTCAAAGGCCGTCCGGTTCCGGGTGCCTTTGAACAGCATATGCTCGATGAAATGGGCCATGCCGTTCGTCTGGCGGTCTTCATGACGGGAACCGCACATCACCCAGATTCCGATGGAAATCGACCGGACATGGTCGATTTCCTCGGATACGATGCGGATTCCGTTATCGAGAATCGTCTTTCTGTACAGTGGCACCCAGCGCTTCCTTCCTGCTCAAACGGATTTTTCCCTGCTTGTCAATCTCCAGGACCTTGACCATCACCTCATCGCCTTCCTGAAGGACATCGGTCACCTTGTTGACCCGATCCTTGGCAAGCTGCGAGATATGCACCAGACCTTCCGTGCCGGGCAGGATCTCCACAAAGGCGCCGAAATCGACGATTTTCTTTACGGTCCCCACATAAATCTTGCCGATCTCCGCGTCTTCCGTGAGCCATTTCACCATGGCCACGGCCCGGGCAGCCGCCTCGGCGTCGCTGGAGGCGATGGTTACCGTGCCGTCATCTTCCACATCGATGGTAACGCCGGTTTCACTGACGATATGGCGGATATTCTTGCCGCCGGAGCCGATGACATCTCTCACCTTTTCCGGCCTGACTTTGACTGTGGTGATCCGGGGGGCATACATGGAAATGTCCGACCTCGGTCCGCTG
>JAPLJM010000204.1 GCA_026388595.1 Deltaproteobacteria bacterium | reverse complement strand
CACATCATCGGCCAGCGGTGTCTTCTTCGCATGAACTTCGAAAATCTTCTCCCTGCCCCTGACATCGGGCAATGGAACCACGACCTGTCGATCAAAGCGCCCCGGCCTGAGAAGGGCCGGATCAAGAACATCGGGACGGTTCGTTGCTGATACCAGAATGACGCCCTCATTGGATTCAAAGCCGTCCATTTCCACCAGCAGTTGATTCAGCGTCTGTTCCCGTTCGTCATGCCCTCCGCCCAGACCAGCGCCCCGTTGCCTGCCGACGGCGTCGATTTCATCGATAAAAATAATACAGGGGGCATTTTTCTTTCCCTGATTAAACAGGTCCCGCACACGGGACGCCCCTACACCGACAAACATCTCAACAAAATCAGAACCGCTGATGCTCAGGAAAGGAACATCCGCTTCTCCGGCAATGGCCCTGGCCAAAAGCGTTTTCCCTGTTCCGGGCTGACCGACCAGCAGCAGCCCCTTGGGAATGCGCCCCCCCAGTCGGGTAAACTTTTTGGGATCTCTCAGGAATTCAATCACTTCCTCCAATTCGGCCTTGGCTTCATCAACGCCGGCCACATCGGCAAAGGTCACCTTTTTGGATTTGTCCGTAACGAGCCGTGCGCGACTTTTTCCGAAAGCCATTGCCTTGCCACCGCCGGACTGCATCTGGCGCATGAAAAAAATCCATATTCCGATGAGAAGCAGCATGGGGAACCATGATATCAGAACATTCATGTACCATGGCGAGTCTTCCACAGGCTTGGCGGTGATCCGCACATTCTTTTCCTTGAGCAAAGGAATCAGTTGCATATCTTTGGGCATATAGGTCTTGAATGTTTTTCCATCCGTCAGCTTGCCGGAAACATTGTCTCCCTGAACGGTCACTTCCGTCACCTGCCCCTTTTCAACCTGGCTGATAAAATCGCTGAAAATCAGATTCCCCGTTGCGCTCTTCGGCTGATTGAAAAGGTGATAAAGCAGAACAAACACAAGGCTGATGACAAGCCACAGGGCAATATTTTTCTGTAATGGGTTCAACAGGATCATCTCCTTTAATAATAACGGTATTTACATTAAGTTTTTCTCTCTACAATAACCTGCATATTATTTCAAATTATTTCTGTCATTTCAATTTTCAGAATTTTGGTCGTCTTATCAGTAAGCTTGACACGCTCACTGAGCAACTGCCCGACGATCCAGATCACAGAATGGTTGTCCACAAGAAGAGGAACCTGCCCTCTGCACCAACTGGGAATTTTCCGGTCGATAAAATAATTCTTTAATTTTTTCATGCCCGGCATGCCCAGTGGCTGGATCCGATCCCCCGGTTGCGGCGTGCGGACCGTTACGGGTGGCAGGATGCAGCCATAATCCAGATAAGCGGCCCGGCTATCGTCGAAACGGACTGCCGACCAATCCACGAAATCAAGGCATAAAGCCAGTTTCTGTGATTCTATCTGCACCCGTCCCGGGATCTGGATATCGCAGGCAATGATGCCGCCTTCAAGATGGCCAAGCCATGCTTTCCGTTGCTCCCGGCCCGCCGATCCCAGTTTACGGGTTGTTTTTTTTCTTCTGGCGATGATCAGGAAATTATATTCGCGGCGGACTTCCATGTTAAAGGGAAGATGCAGCAAGCCGCTGGGACACACATCCTGCATCAGTGCCTTGACAGCATTTATGTGTTCAAAGCCAATACCCTGCATCTGTTGTGCACAGGTCAAAAGCAGCTGCTTGATCAGCCTGCTTTGCAGGGCCTCATGCAGGCCCAGGCAGCGGGAAATCGTGATTCTGATTTCTTGATGTGTCGCATCGGTTTGTACAATCCGCTGATCGGTATATAATTCTTTGACAATCCGTTGCAGATAATCATCTTCCCGATTGAGGATTTCGGCCGTACGACAGAGATTTTCTTCCAAGCGGGGATTGTAGCGGGCCTTCAATTCCGGAATGAGCTGATGTCTCACCCTGTTTCTGAGGTAGCTGTCATCCGCGTTGGAAAAATCAACCATATAGGGTAATTTCCGCCTTGTGAGATACAGACTGATCTCACCCCTGGTGATCCCAAGCAGGGGGCGGATATACAAACCCTCCCGGACGGGCTGCATCCCCTTTAATCCTTCCCGGCCGCTGCCACGCAACAGGTTCATCAGGACTGTTTCGGCCTGATCCTGAGCCTGATGACCCAGAGCAATTTTCTGGGCCGAATATTTATGCCGGATTTCTTCTAGAAAAAGATACCTTTGCTCCCGGGCGGTTTCTTCGATGGACTTTTTTTGTACCCTGCTGAGCAAGATAATGTCCATTTTTTTTGATTCGCAAACCAATCCCAGCCGCTCGCTGAGCTGATGAACAAAGGACTCTTCCTCATCTGCGGGACCGGGGCGGAGCCCATGATTCAAATGAGCGACAATCAGTCTCAGGTTGTATTCCGCGGATAGATGTTTCAGGACATCGAGCAGGGCAACCGAATCCGGCCCTCCGGAGACTGCCACAACCACGCCGTCGCGGACATCCAGCATCCGGTATTGCTCGATCGCCTGTTTAACTTTTTTCAGCATGGGGGTGGGCATCGCTTTTCAACAGAAAAGATTTTTTATGTCAGATAGATATTCACAAACATCATCCGGGTTAAGGTTCAGCAGCGTTTCCCTGCCGGTCAACCCGCTCAGAATCGCGCAGCTCAGGACTCCGGCGTTCCTGGCCAGGAGGATATCATTGACACCATCCCCGATGACAACCGTCCGATCCGGATGCGCCTGGTAACGCTCCAGCAGCGGACCAATAAGACGGGCATCGGGTTTGATGTAGGGCGTGCTGTCAGCGCCCAGGATATCGTCAAAGCAGCGCGTAAGCTGCAATCCATCACACAGAGCTGAGGCGAAGCGGTGACGTTTATTCGTCAGAATGACCTTTTTCTTGTCACGAAAATGTCCAAGCACCTCTGTAACACCTGGATAAAGGACCGTGGTATCCAGCATGTGCTCATCATAATGGCGTGAAAAGAGGTTCAGCGCCTCTTCGAAACGGTCATGCGAGGCCCTGCCGAGCGACCGTTCAATCAGCTTTTTTACGCCATCCCCGATAAATTCA
>JAPLJM010000355.1 GCA_026388595.1 Deltaproteobacteria bacterium | reverse complement strand
CGGAAGATATCATTAAATATATCAATTATTTTTATCAGTCGCCGGAAGACGAATCCACGATTTCGGATATCCTGGGAAAAGTTGACGTGGAAGAAGATCAGGAAGAGGAAGAGGGGGAAGTGGTCACGGAGTCGGACAGCGTGATCATGCAATTGGTGAATAAAGTCATCAATGATGCCTACAGCCGGCGCTCCTCGGATATCCATATCGAACCCAATGTGGGTAAAAAAAATGTGGAAGTCCGCTACCGGGTTGATGGCGACTGCGCCCTTTATCAGACGCTGCCCTACAGCTACCGGGCGGCCGTGATCTCCCGGATCAAAATCATGTCCAATCTGGATATAACCATAAGGAGAATCCCCCAGGACGGCAAGATCAAATTCAGGCGTCCCAACGGCGATGAGATCGAACTGCGCGTCGCTACGATCCCGACCCAGGGTGGGGTCGAAGATGTGGTCATGAGAATTTTGGCCAAGGGGGAGACCATGCCCATCGAGGCCATGGGGTTGTCAGAACGTAACTATAAAGAACTGATGAAGATCTTGGAAAAACCCTATGGCATGGTCCTGGTGGTCGGCCCCACCGGTTCCGGAAAGACGACAACCTTGCATGCGGCCCTGCATCATATCAATACGCCGGACCGGAAAATCTGGACAGCGGAAGACCCGGTAGAAATCACCCAGTACGGCCTGCGACAGGTGCAGGTGCAGCCCAAAATCGGCTTTGACTTCGCCGCCGCCATGCGGGCCTTCCTCCGGGCGGATCCCGACGTGATCATGGTCGGTGAAATGCGTGATTTTGAAACGGCCAAAACGGGCGTGGAGGCCTCCCTGACCGGGCATCTCGTTTTCAGCACCCTGCATACCAACAGCGCCCCCGAAACCATCACCCGGCTCTTGGACATGGGGATTGACCCCCTGAATTTTGCGGATGCCCTGCTGGGCATTCTGGCACAGCGGCTGGTGCGGACGCTCTGCAAAAACTGCAAGGAAGCCTATCACCCGACCCCGGCAGAATTCGAAGAAGTGGTGGAGAGCTATGGAAGAGAAAAATTTGAGAGGCTCAATGTTGCCTACGGGGATGATTTTATCATGTACCGGCCCAAGGGTTGCGATATCTGCGATAAAACGGGATATAAAGGCCGGATGGGCATCCACGAACTGCTTGTCGGCACTGATGAAATCAAGCGGTTGATCCAGAAACATGCCACCGTGGAAGAGATGCGGGATTGTGCAGCCGAGCAGGGCATGACTACGCTGCTGCAGGACGGGATCGTCAAATCGCTTAAAGGCGCGACGGACTTCAAACAGGTCCGGAGGGTGTGCATCAAGTAGACAATCGTTGCTGAATGCTCCTGAAAAACTATCCACGCTAACATCTTTCATGAAAACGGACGAAAACAAGGCCCGATAGAACAATCTCACTTGTCGGTCTGGGTCAATGATAACGTATTGAAACGTGCAGATTTTGGAGCGTTATTTTTTCAGGTAATCAAGAAAAGCACTCCTTCCTGTAGTCAATAGAAATGAGATTTCAAAAAATAGAAAAACTTTCAAGTGGTTATCAATAAAATGTTTCCTTGACTTCTCAACTCATTAGGGCCACAAAGAGACACATTTGAAAGAGG
>JAPLJM010000395.1 GCA_026388595.1 Deltaproteobacteria bacterium | reverse complement strand
GCCTGTCTCCCCTGCTGACGAGGGAAATTTTCACAATCATCCAGGATATCAATCAAAAGGAGGGGGTCACGATCCTGCTTGTAGAGCAGAATGTGAACATGGCGCTGAAGTACGCCCATTATGCCTATTTGTTGGAAAACGGACGGATCGTCCGCGCCGATAAACCGGAGGTGTTGCGGGAAGATGAGGACGTCAAGGAGTTCTATCTGGGAATCGCCAAAGAAGCCTCCGTCAAGGGTTTCAAACGCTACCGCAGAAAGGTGAGGTTCCGATGACCATTGACACCTTGCCGAAGGCCCTGATTCACCTTGCCGGGAAACAGCCCGGGCGCGTTGCCCTGCGGCGGAAGGAGCTGGGTGTCTGGCATGATATTTTCTGGTCCGAATATCTCAGGAAGGTCCGGCAGGTGGCGCTGGGTCTCCACGCCCTGGGCGTCAAGCCCGGCGACCATGTGGCCGTTCTCGGTGAAAATCGGCCGGAATGGCTCTATTCCGCATTAGGGATTATGTCGGTCGGGGCCACCTTTGTCGGCGTCTATACAACCAATCCCGCAGCGGAATGCGAATATGTGGTGGGCCATTCGGAATCCGTTGTTTATATCTGCGAAGATGAGGAGCAGTTCGACAAGGCCCTCGTCTTCCGGTCCCGCACCCCGAAGCTCCGGAAGATGATTGTCTGGGATATGGAAGGCCTCCGGCATTTCCAGGACCCCATGCTCATGAGCTTTGACGACCTTCTGAACCAGGGCGATCAGCTCGACCGTGAAAACCCGATGCTCTTCGATGAACAGGTGGCGCAGGGAAAAACCGAGGACATTGCCGGGATCATCTATACCTCCGGGACGACCGGTCCGCCGAAGGGCGCCATGCTGACCCATGCTGGTTATCTTTGGGTGGGCCGGCAGGCCGCCGCCGTCACCCGGGCCATACCGGACGATGAAACCATCTCCTTTCTGCCCCTGAATCATGTCTATGAACAGATTTTCGACCTGATGGTGCATATGACCGTCGGCCATATCGTCAATTTCACGGAAAATACGGATACGGTCATGGTGGATATGCAGGAGGTTTCTCCCACGCTTTTCCATGCCGTCCCACGCATCTGGGAGAAATATTACTCCGGCATCGTGCTCAAAATGGACGACGCCACCTGGTTCAAAAGATCGGCCTATCGCCTTGCCTTAAAAATCGGAACAGCCTATAACCGCGTCAAACTGAGCGGCCGTGCCCCTTCCCTGCCCCTGACCCTGGCCTCTCATCTGGCCTATTTTGCCGTTTTCCGGAAACTGAAGGAACGTCTCGGCTTTGACCGTGTCCGGCTCGGGTTCTCCGGCGCCGCGCCCATATCCCATAACATCCTGAAATATTTCCAGAGCATCGGGATTCCCATCCGGGAAGGGTACGGCATGACGGAGACCACGGGGATCACGCATATGTCCGATGAGCACAGCTTCAAGCTCGGCACAGTCGGCAAGGCCCTGCCCGAGACAGAGGTTAAAATTGCGGAAGACGGCGAAATCCTGGTCCGGCATCAGGGCATCTTCAAGGGCTATTATCGGGATGAAGAAAACACTCGGGAGGCCCTGCATGACGGCTGGATGCACACTGGCGACGTGGGTGAGGTCGACGCGGAGGGCTATCTGAAAATCACCGACCGGAAAAAGGATCTGATCATCACGGCGGGCGGCAAAAACATCGCCCCGCAGTATATCGAAAATCTCCTGAAATTCTCACCTTATATCAATGACGCCGTGGTCATTGGCGATGGCCGGAAATATCTGATCGCCATGATCGTCATTGACGAGGAGAACGTGGCCAAATACGCACAGGACAACAAGGTTCAGTTCACAACCTTTGCCAGCCTGACCCG
>JAPLJM010000241.1 GCA_026388595.1 Deltaproteobacteria bacterium | reverse complement strand
CGCCAGCCCGCGGGTGTTATGCAGATGGACGCCGAAGGTGACCTCCGGATAATGCGCCCGGCAGGCAGTGATGACCGATTCGACCAGCGCCGGATGACCGACCCCCACGGTGTCGCAGAGCGTCACTTCCCGGAAGCCCAGAGAGACAATCTGTTCCACATAATCAAGGATGACCGCTGTTTTGATGGTCCCCTCGAAGGGACAGCCGAAGGCGGTGGCAAGGTCGACACGCACGGCCACATCTGTCCCCGACAACAATTCATCCCGGATGATTTTAAGGGAGGCAAGCGACGCCTCCGGGGTCTGCCGGACATTGTTGAGATTATGGGATCGGCTTACGGAAAAGAAAAAATTGAATTTCCGGATGCCGGAGGCCAGGGCGGCCCTGGCGCCCTGAAGATTGGGGACCAGTGCTGTCAAGGTGCAGTCCCGAAGGTCGCGCAGGCTGGCCATCATGGTTTGCATATCACGGAATTGGGAAATGGCCTTCGGGCTGACAAAGGCGCCTGCCTGAATCTCCCGGATCCCACTGGCCGCCAGGCGCCGGATCAGGCTCACCTTCTTTTCCGTTTCCACAAAGCAGTTCAGATTCTGCAGGCCGTCGCGGGGACCGACTTCAATGATGCGGATATCATCTTCCAGATGCATGTTCTGTAAAGTCCCAAGCGGTATCTTTAACGTTATTCTGTCAATTTAGACTTGACAGGAGCCCGTAATTCAGATAGAGGTTCACCCCTGTATCAAAAGAAGCTCAAAGGAGGATGTTTTTTGGCCACACATAAGTCCGCAATCAAGAGAAGCAAGCAGAACGAGAAGCACCGTGAGAGAAACACGGCAGTCAAGTCCAAGGTCAAGACAGCGGTGAAATCCGTCCTCAAGGCCGTCGAGGCGAAAGACAAGGAGGCATCGAAAACGGCCCTGGCCCAGTCCGTGCCTATCCTCGCGAAAGCCGCTGCAAACGGCATCTTTCACAAGAAGACCATGTCCCGCAAGATCTCCCGCCTTACCCGGAAGACGAATGCCATCGCCGGTTAGCGTTCCTTAAAAGTCCGACAACATGAGCCTGTATGCCCTCTCCGCTGTGTCGTTAGCCAGCTTGGTGAGGGCATTTTTTCTATTGGTCAGGGCGAGGCTCGGATTATTGCTCAGGGTATAATCCTGAGAGCCGGAGAAGCTGCTGTTTGCCCAGAGGATTTTTTTAGGGGTCTGTGCCTCCAGCGTCAGAGACAGAACAATGGTCATCCGATCCTCGGCGGCCAGATTTGTTGCCTGATAGGACAGGGGCGCTGCGTTAAGACCTTCAATACTCCCCTTGAGAATGGCGTCCGCCTCGCCCGGGCTGCTTGCGAGCTTGAACCTTCGTCCCTGGCTGATCTGATCGATAAAAGCCGTCCGGAAGGTGTTTTCGATATTGGCTTCGCTGGTTTTATTGGTGAAGATATCCACGAAGACCTTCTGAATGTTTTTATCGATTGAGTCTCCTTCGGGGATAAAACGGTAGCCACAGGCGCCGATCGTCAAAAAGAAGCAAAGGAGAAGCGCTGATTTTGGAAGCGACATTTTCATTTTTTCCTAACCCTTCACCACAATATTCACCAGCTTTTTGGGCACATAGACTTCCTTCAGGACATCCTTGCCGGCAATCATTCCCGCTATCTTTTCATCAGCCCTGGCCATGGCTTTAATCTGTTCCACCTCTTCATCCGCCGGGACGATGATCCGACTCCTCACTTTTCCGTTGATTTGAATGACGATGGTAATCTGTTCCTCCGAGGCAACGTTCGGATCATAAACCGGCCAGCTCACCTCGGCAAGGCTCTGATCATAACCCAGCATCCCCCAAAGTTCCTGGGTCATATGGGGGACAAGCGGCGCCAGCAGGAGGATGACGGCTTCCATGGATTCCCGGATAACCGACAGGGCTTTCCGGTTTTCCTTTTCCGGGCGCTGGAGCTGATAAAGGACATTGACCAGCTCCATGATCGCGCTGATGGCTGTATTGAAATGAAAGCGGTCTTCAATATCGCTGGTTACTTTCCGGATGGTCTGATGGGTCTTCCGCCGCAGATTTTTCAGGTCCTCTTCCAGGTCTTCCTGGCGCCCCCGGAAGGATTGGATGCCTTTGATGTCATCCAGATAATCAACAATGATGCGCCAGCTCCGGTTGAGAAAGCGGAAAGAGCCTTCCACACCCTGGTCGCTCCATTCCAGATCCTTTTCCGGCGGTGCGGTAAAGAGGCAGAACATGCGGGCGGTGTCGGCCCCGTAACGGTTGATGAGATAATCGGGATCAACAACATTCTTCAGGGATTTTGACATTTTTTCCGTTTTCCCGATCGTTACCTCTGTCTTGCAGTGCTTGCATTTGCCGTCGACCGCCTCCTCGGGAAAGAGATAGCCATGCTCCTTGCAGCGCATCGTTTCCTTGCAGACCATGCCCTGGGTGAGAAGGTTTTCAAAGGGCTCGTCAACCCCGATAACCCCGAAATCCCTCAACATTTTCGTATAAAATCGCGAATAGAGGAGATGGAGGATGGCGTGCTCAATCCCGCCGATATACTGATCCACGGGCATCCAGTAATCCAGTGCCTTTCGGTCCAGTCCCGGTTTTTCGTCGTGGTGGGCGCAGCAGAAACGGTTAAAATACCAGGAAGACTCAACAAAGGTGTCCATGGTGTCGGTTTCTCGTTGGGCCGGCCCCTGACAGTTCGGACAGGCCGTGTTGACGAAGGCGGCGTGCCTGGCCAGAGGAGAACCGCCGGCGCCTGTGAGTTCCACATCGCGGGGCAGGACCACCGGCAGGTCCGCTTCGGGAACGGGCACGGCACCGCATTTTTCACAGTTGATGATGGGGATGGGGGCGCCCCAGTATCGCTGCCGGGATATACCCCAGTCGCGCAGACGATATTGTACCGTTTTTTCCCCACGGCCGATGGATTCCAGGTATGCGGCAATGGCGTCCAGGGCCTTCATGTTTTCCATCCCGTTGAACTTTCCCGAATTCACCAGAATGCCTTCTTCCACATAGGCCTCCTGCATGTTCTGGGTATTCAGGGTTTTATCCGGCGGTTGAATGACCACAACAAGCGGCAGGCTGTACGTCCGGGCAAATTCAAAGTCGCGCTGGTCATGGGTGGGCACCGCCATAACGCAACCGGTGCCGTAGTCGGCCAGCACGAAATTGGCGGCAAATATGGGCATGCGCTTGTTGGTCACGGGGTTAAGGCAGTGGGCGTCGAGGAATATCCCCTCCTTGTCGTAGGACTCGGAGGTGCGCAGCATCTTGTCCTGTTTTTTGACCTTTTCCACAAAGGCGCGCACCTCGCCCTCCCGGGGCTTCCCCGCCATGAGCGACATAACGAGGGGATGTTCGGCGGCCACCAACATGAAGGTGGCCCCGTAGATGGTGTCCTGGCGGGTGGTGAAGACCTTGATGGCCTCTTCGCCGTCGGCCATGGGGAAGGTAATGTGGCACCCGTGGCTCTTGCCGATCCAGTTCCGCTGCATGGTCAGAACCCGTTCAGGCCAACCGGGGAGCCTGTCGCAATAATCCAGCAATTCTTCCACATAGGCAGTGATCTTGAAAAACCACTGATCCAGAAATTTCTCGCCCACTTCCGTATCGCATCGCCAGCAGAGCCCCGCTTCGACCTGTTCATTGGCAAGCACGGTGTGGCACTGGGAACACCAGTTGACGATGGAGCTTTTTTTGTAGGCAAGGCCCTTCTCATACATCCAGAGGAAAAACAGTTGTTCCCACCGGTAGTATTCGGGCTCGCAGGTGGAGATCTCCCGGTCCCAATCATAGCTGAAGCCCATCCGCTTGAGCTGCTGCTTCATGAATGCGATATTTTCATTCGTCCAGGGAGACGGATGGGTGCCGTGGGCAATGGCGGCGTTCTCCGCCGGCATCCCGAAGGAATCCCAGCCCATGGGGTGCAGGACATTGAGACCTTTCATTTTTTTGTAACGGGCAACGACATCGCCGATGGTATAGTTCCGCACATGGCCAATGTGGATCCGGCCGGAGGGATAGGGAAACATCTCGAGGAGGTAATATTTTTTCTTGTGAGGGTCTTCCGTGACTTTAAAGGCCTTGTGCTCTTCCCAGTATGCTTGCCATTTCTCTTCGATTTCCTGAGGTTGATATCTCTCATTCATGGTCTTCTCCATCCTCCATTCCCAATTTTTCAAGCTTCTTTTCGCTCATCTGCAGCTTGCCGTACAGGGCATCCAGAATCCCGTTAATGAATGACCCGGAATTTTCAGAACCGTAGGTCTTGCCTAGATCGATGGCTTCGTTCAGCGTTACCTTGGGGGGAATGTCTGCGCAGTACAAAAGCTCGTAAACCGCCATGCGGAGGATGCTGCGGTCCACTTTGGACATGCGCGAAATGGACCAGTGCTCCGAACAGTCACTGATCAACCGATCAATTTCATGCCTGTTCTGCCATGCCCCCTCAATCAGCAGGGTTGAGAATGACTTCGCTTCTGGAGACACTGTAAAACTTTTCAGATGATGTTCCCGGGCATCTTCCGGGGTTTCGAAATAATTCCAGAAAGGCTCGAAGATTTCTTCCGGCGCCGTGAAGTGGTTCCAGAACAGTGACACCGCCACCTGAACCTCCATCTTTACCACATCCAGTTCGTAGAGAACCTGTAAGGCAACTTCCCTTGCCTTCCGTCTGTAGTGCATGAACGCCTTTTGTTGTCTGTCAGATTTTTTTCAGCAGATCGACCATTTCAATGGCGGACATCGCCGCATCCCAGCCTTTATTCCCCGCCTTGGTGCCTGCCCTTTCGATGGCCTGTTCTATGGTGTCCGTGGTCAGGACGCCGAAGGCAACCGGGACTTCTGTTTCAAGGCCGACCGAGGCGATCCCCTTGGAAACCTCGGCGCTGATGTATTCAAAATGGGGGGTGGCGCCCCGAATAACAGCGCCCAGACAGATCACGGCATCGAATCGCGCGCTTTTCGCCAGTTTCTTGGCAACGAGGGGCAATTCAAAGGCGCCGGGGACTTTATAGATCTGAATGTCCTTTTCATCCGCCCCGGCCCGGGTCAGCCCGTCCACCGCGCCATCGATCAGCCTTCCGCAGATGAAGTCGTTAAAACGGCTGGCCGCGATGGCAAATTTCATCCCCTTGGCAATCAGTTTTCCCTCGGTAAGTTTCGGCATGATTCGTTTCCCCCTAAAATTCAAGTATATGTCCCATCCTGTGTTTTTTTGTTTCCAGGTAGCGGATATTGTTCTCGTTGGGTTCAATGACGATGGGAATCCGTTCCGTCATGGCGATGCCGTATCCCTCCAATCCCACGATCTTTTTTGGATTATTGGTCAACAGGCGCATCTTCCGGACGCCCAGATCGACCAGGATTTGCGCCCCGATGCCGTAGTCCCGCAGGTCCGCCTTGAAACCCAGCTCGATATTGGCATCCACTGTGTCGACCCCTTTTTCCTGGAGCTCATAAGCCCGGATCTTGTTGACCAGGCCGATGCCGCGTCCTTCCTGGTGCATGTAAACAATGACACCCTTGCCCGCTTCTTCTACCATCTCCATGGCCCGGTGTAACTGATCGCCGCAGTCGCACCGTTCGGAGCCGAAAATATCGCCGGTGACGCATTCCGAATGCACCCGGACGAGCACCTCATCTTCCGGCTGGATATCTCCTTTGACCAGGGCGATGTGCTTCATCTCATCCACATCATTTTCATAGACGATGATCTTGAATGTTCCGCCGAAACGGGACGGCAGATTCGCTGTGGCAGCCCGACGGATCAGCGATTCATGCTGCATCCGGAAGTCGATCAGGTCGGCGATGGTCACGATTTTCAAATCGTGTTCTTTGGCAAAACCTTCCAGGTCCGGCATGCGGGCCATGGTGCCGTCGTCTTTCATGACTTCACAGATCACGCCGGCGGGTTTCAGACCGGCCATCCGGGCCAGATCAACGGAGCCCTCCGTCTGTCCGGTCCTGACGAGAACCCCGCCCTTGCGGGCGCGAATGGGAAAGATGTGCCCCGGGCTGACCAGGTCGTCGGCCTTCGCGCCGTCGGCCATGGCGGTCTTGATGGTGGTTGCCCGATCCGCTGCAGAAATTCCCGTGGTAACACCACGCTTTGCTTCGATGGACACGGTAAAGGCCGTCCCGAACCGGGACCGGTTGTCACGGACCATGGGGTAGAGACGGAGATTATCGGCCAGGTCTTCACTCAGACTCAGACAGACCAGCCCCCGGCCGTAGCGGGCCATGAAATTGATGGCCTCGGGGGTGACGAATTCCGCGGCCATACAGAGATCGCCTTCATTCTCACGATCCTCATCATCCACAAGAATGATCATCTTGCCACTCTTGATATCCACCATTGCTTCTTTAATCGTGCTGATACTCATGCCTTCACCTTCTGAGCGCTTTGCAAAACGCCTGACTATTCAAACGCTCCTTCTTTATTTTAAAAAACCATGCTCGGCCAGAAATCCCATATCCACCCCTTTGCGGTGCTGCAGGAATCGCTCGACATACTTTCCGATGATATCCGTCTCGATATTGACCGCATCCCCGGCTTTTTTCAATCCCAAGGTGGTGACCTGAGCCGTGAGCGGGATCATATTAACATAGAATCTGTTTTTTTCACAACGATTTACCGTCAGGCTGACGCCGTCGACGGCAATGGACCCCTTTTCCACGACATAGCGCACGAGGCCTTCCGGGATCTCGATGCCAAAAATAATGGAATTGGCCTTGCTTGTTTTTTCCCGAAGCTTCCCCTGGCCGTCCACATGGCCGAGGACAAGATGCCCACTGAGGAAGTCATTGAATCGCAGGGCTTTTTCTATGTTCACCCGATCACCCGTCTTGAGGGTGCCGAGATTGGTCCGGGACAGGGTTTCCGCCGAAACATCGGCGGTGAAATGCCGGTCTGCTTTTTGAGTCACCGTGAGACAGGCTCCGTTGACGGCAATGCTGTCACCGATCCGGATATCCTCCAAAGGCATCGAAACGTCCACGTCCAGCAGTGCATCCGCCCCTCTACGGGTCACGCGACGGATCGATCCCATAGCTGCAATGATTCCGGTAAACATAAGACTATGCTTTCTTTTCTTCTTCCTTGGTAACGTGCAGAAAATCCTTGAGCTCTTCCAAAAACTCGCCAACATCGCGAAACTGCCGGTAAACCGAGGCAAACCGAACATAGGCAACGCCATCCAGCCTCTGCAGCTCTTTCATGACTTTCTCGCCCACCATGGAGGATGGGATCTCCTTGCCCTGATATTCCTGACAAGCCTGCTCAACATTTTCCACCATCGTTTCAATGGCATCCATGCTGATGGGGCGTTTTTCACAGGCCTTTTTGATCCCGGAGATGATCTTCATCCGGTCAAAAGGCTCCCGCCGGCCGTCCTTTTTCACCACCACGGGCAGGACCTCTTCCACAAATTCATAGGTGGTAAAACGCTTTTCACAAGCCAGGCACTCGCGCCGCCGCCGGATAGCACTGCCGTCCTTGCTGATCCGGGAATCAATCACCCGGTTCTCACCGTTGGCACAAAAGGGACATTTCAACGCTGTTCCACCTCAATCTCCGCTTCCATCAACATTTCTTTCGCCATGTGATCCAGATAACCATCCCGGAAGGTGATTTTGATAATGCCGGCGTTGACGATCATCTTTGCGCAGATGATGCAGGGATGGTTAGTACAATACAGTTGGGCGCCTTTCACGCTGACGCCATGGAGTGCCGCCTGAATGATGGCATTCTGTTCCGCATGCAGTCCCCGGCAGAGCTCGTGGCGTTCGCCCGAAGGGACCCCCAGCTGTTCCCGCAGGCAACCCGTGTCCAGACAGTGGTGAAGCCCAGACGGCGCCCCATTGTAACCGGTGGCCAGAATTCTGCGGTCACGGACCAGGACCGCACCGACATCGCGTCTCAGGCAGGTGGATCGCCTGGCAACCAATGCGGCAATGTCCATGAAGTAATCATCCCAGCTGGGTCGTTCCTTCTTGGGGATAGGGTCCTGAGCGGCGGCTTCCTTCTTTTTCTTCATGTTTTCCGGTCTGTCCGACCTTGATTACCCTCGGGCGATCTGTTTGTGGTAAAGTGGAAATTTGTCACAGAGGATGCGTACTTCCTCGCGGACGGCCTGGATCTTTGCCTCGTCGTCGATATGCGTCAGCACATCTCCAATCAGGCGGGCAATCAGGATCATTTCTGCTTCTTTCATCCCGCGGGTTGTCAACGCCGGGGTCCCAACCCGGATGCCGCTGGTCACCATGGGGCCTTTGGTATCGAATGGAATTCCGTTTTTGTTTACCGTAATGCCCGCCCGGTCCAGGGTTTCCTGAGCATCCTTCCCCGTGACGCCTTTGGGGGTCAGGTCTACCAGCATCAGATGGTTGTCCGTGCCCCCCGATACGAGCCGGAATCCCTCCGCCGTGAGTGCGCCGGCCATGGCTTTGGCGTTCCTGACGATCTGCGTCTGGTATGTTTTAAACTCTGCAGACTGGGCTTCCTTGAAGGCTACCGCCTTGGCGGCGATGACATGCATGAGCGGTCCGCCCTGCATGCCGGGGAAAACGCGGCTGTTCAGGGTTTTGGCAAAGGCTTCCTTGCACATGATGAGACCACCGCGGGGCCCCCGCAAGGTTTTATGGGTAGTGGATGTCACAAACTCACAGAGGGAAATCGGCGAGGGATGCAGTCCTGTGGCCACCAGGCCGGCAATATGGGCAATGTCCGCCATGATCACCGCCCCGACCTGATCGGCGATCTGTCTGAATTTTTCAAAGTCAATGGTTCTGGGGTAGGCGCTGGCGCCAACCACGATCATTTTGGGCTTGTGTTTCCGGGCCTGTGCTTCCACTTCATTGAAGTCGATGGTTTCCGTCTCTTTGTCCACACCGTAGGCAACCACGTTGTAGAGTTTCCCGGAGAAATTGGCCGGGCTGCCGTGAGACAGGTGACCCCCATGGGAGAGATTCATGCCCAGAATGGTGTCGCCCGGCGTCAAGACCGAGAAATAGACAGCCATATTGGCCTGCGTCCCCGAATGGGGCTGGACATTGACATGATCCGCCCCGAAGAGCTGTTTGCAGCGTTCAATGGCCAACGACTCTGCCATATCCACATATTCACATCCGCCATAGTAGCGCTTGCCGGGATAACCTTCGGCATACTTGTTGGTCATAATGCTCCCCTGGGCCTCCAGGACTGCATCACTCACAAAATTTTCCGAAGCGATCAGCTCCAGCTTTCCCGCCTGCCGCATGGTTTCTTCCAGGATGGCCTGGGCGATCTCAGGATCTGTGTCTCTCAATGTGGACATGTGCTCTCTCCTTTGCATGCCGTCTATCTAATATTGACGCTTGACCATTGCATATAAGTCAAGATTCACCCTGATCGGCGACTTTTCACCGGGATGTCACTTTTGCTGCGTGCAAATCTGTTTTTCAATCTCCCGGATTTTTTCAATCCGCCGGTTGTGACGTCCCCCCTCAAAGGGGGTGTTCAGCCAAACATCTATGATTTTCCTTGCCTTTTCACTATCTGTTTTCCGTCCGGCCAGACAGAGGATATTGGTGTCATTATGAAGCCTGCTCAATGTCGCCGTTTCTTCATCCAGACATAACGCAGCCCGGATCCCGGGATATTTATTGGCTACGATGGTCATACCCACACCGGAGCCGCAGATCAGAATCCCCCGGGAAAATGCTCCGGAGGACACGCCCGCCGCCACCTGGCAGCCAATATCCGGGTAATCGACGGGATCCGTCGTTGCCGTTGCCATCCCCATATCCGTAATAGCCATGCCCCGTTGTTCAAGGTAGGGTTTCAACCCTTCCTTCAGCGCAACGCCCGCGTGGTCCGAGCCGATTATGATGGGGTCAGCAGACATGGGTCAATCCACAAACTTCTTAAAAACCAACACAGCGTTTACACCACCGAAACCGAAGGTATTGGACATGGCCGCCCGGATATCCTGTTTTCTGGCATGATGGGGGACAAAATCAAGGTCACAGCCGGCACCGGGGTTGTCCAGATTGATCGTCGGAGGAGCAATCCCTTCGCTGATGGCCTTCAAAGTGAAGATGGCCTCCACCCCACCGGCAGCACCCAGCATATGTCCGGTCATCGACTTGGTCGAGCTGACGGCGAGCCTGTAAGCATGTTCGCCAAAGACGGTTTTGATCGCCTCGACTTCGTATTCGTCGTTCAATGGCGTCGATGTGCCGTGGGCGTTAATATAGTCAATCTCTGCGGGCATCATGCCGGCGTCGCTCAACGCCGCCTTCATGCAGCGGGCGGCCCCCGCGTGTCCGGGCGGTGGGGCTGCCATATGAAAAGCGTCACTGGTGGAGCCGAAACCAGCGACCTCACCGTAAATCTTGGCGCCTCGCCGCCGGGCAAAGGACAGCTCTTCCAGGATCACGATTCCGGACCCTTCACCGACGACAAACCCGTCGCGCTGTTTATCAAAGGGCCGGCTCGCCATTTCCGGGTGCTCGTTCCGCACGGAAATGGCCCGCATGGCGTTGAAACCGCCGATACAAAGGGGCGAGATGGCCGCTTCCACCCCGCCGGCAATCATGACATCTGCATAGTCGTGGGCGATCTCCCGGAAAGCATCGCCGATCGCGATGGTTCCGGCGGCACAGGCCACGACCGGACAACCGATCGGGCCTTTTGCCCCAAAACGGATAGAAACATGGCCGGCAGCCAGGTTGGCCAAAATGGCTGGAACGGCAAAAGGAGACATCCGGTTGGGGCCTTTCCGGAGGAGTCCCTCGAACGTCTCATGGATGGTAGACAGTCCACCGATAGCGGAACCGATGATCACACCGGCCCGCTCTGCAAAGGCTGCATCCACCGATAATCCCGCGTCGGTCATGGCCATTTGCGCGGATGCCAGGGCATAGATGATGAAATCGTCGACCCGGCGGGCTTCTTTTTTATTAATAAAAACAAGGTGATCGAAGTTTTTAAGTTCCCCGGCAATCCGGGTTGCAAATCCCAGGGTATCGAATCTGGTGATCGGACCAATGCCGGACCTGCCGGCACAGATGCCCGCCCAGGTTTCCTGCACGGAATTACCCAACGGGGTGACCGCGCCGAGGCCGGTAACAACGACCCTCCTTTTCACAAAAGCCCCCCTTCGATCAGTCTCTATTTTATTCCCTTACTTCTCAGGAAATCAACGGCATCCTGAATCGTACGGATTTTTTCCAGTTCGCTGTCGGCGATTTCAATGCCGAAATTTTCTTCCATTTCCATGATCAGTTCGACCAGGTCCAGGGAATCAGCGCCCAAATCGTCGATGAAGGATGCCTCCAGTTTGCATTCCTCACGGGTGACGTCCAGTTGCTCCATAATAATGTTTATGACCTTTTCTTCAAGTGTCATACGTAAATACCTCCTTTACTCATATCTGACTTGCTCTTTATTTGTTGTCATTCATGCCGATTTTTGAAAAAATGAGGCCACTTTTTTTAACGATGCAAGATTATCCACATTCAGGAGCTGCATCTTCCGATCAATTCTTTTGATGAGGCCGGACAAGGTTCGCTTGGGTCCGATTTCCACGATCGTATCGATACCCATATGACTCATCGTTTCAATGGTTTCCTGCCATTTGACAGGGGAAGTGATCTGCCTTGTCAACAGCTCCCGCGCGTTTTCTTTGGTATAAAAAACACCAGGATCGCAATTGGGAATCACCGGTATCTGAAAATCATCAAAGGTGATCCTTTCCAGGTCAACCCTCAGCCGTTGGGCTACCGGATCGAGCAGGCGGCAGTGACAGGGGACGCTGATGGGCAGTTTCATCGCCTTCATGGCTCCCATTTTTTCAGCCGCCGCCATGACTTTCTCCACTGCCGGCCAGTGGCCGGAAATGACCACCTGATTCGGCGCATTACGGATCGCCAGGCCGACCATCTCCGTTTCCGACTGTGTGCAAAGGCAGAGATCATCAACAGCTTCAGCGGAGAGACCGATAATCGCCGCCATGGCGCCCGTTCCCAGCGATACGGCTTCCTGATGATACCGTGCCCGTGCGTGGACGAGCGGCAGAAGATCGCCCATCCGGATAGCCCCCGCCGCAAAGAGCGCTGCATATTCTCCCAGACTGTGTCCCGCGAGAACAACAGGGTTAATGGCAATGGTTTGTCTTAAAAGGCGGTAGATGGCAATATCAAGCGTCAGTATGGCAATCTGCGTGTTAACCGTTAAGTCCAGGGCTTCCGGAGGCCCCTGAAAGCAAAGGGCGGCAATGTCGATCCCCAGTACCTGACTGGCTTCCGTAAAGACACTGCGGACGGTTTCATCTTCGCTGTAAAGATCAAGCCCCATTCCCACGTATTGGGCGCCCTGACCGGGAAAGACAAAAGCGATTTTAGCCATGAAAAACCCTTAAACCTCTTAGCCGGGTTCAGGATAGCTTTTCAACGGGAATCACTTCGCGCCCTTTATAGGTTCCACATTTGGCGCAGACGCGATGGGGCAGCTTAGGCTCGCTGCACTGGGGACACGCCGAGGCCAGGACAGGCGTCAGAAAATCATGGGACCGCCGTTTGTCTCTTCTCGTTCTGGAATGTCGTTTTACTGGATTTGGCATAATTCATCTTCCTTTAATTAATAAATACTTCTAAACTTTCAGTTTTTTCAGAACAGCCAAACGGCTGTCTACCTGTTCTTCATGGCATTGACAACTGCTCGTATTCCGGTTGATCCCACAACGGGGACAGAGCCCCTTGCAATCTTCCTGACAGAGGAGCTTCATCGGGATTTGCAAAATGATCTGCTCGGCTACCAGCGGATCAAGATCGATCAAATCGTCCTGATAATAAACAAAATCAAGGTCTTCCGTGCAGAGTTCCTTTTCTTCCTGATGCTCCGCCTGAGCCGGCGTCAGAACGTATTTAAAGATGGCATTGATGGGCAAACGGGCAGATTCCAGACAGCGTGAACAGCCCATTTCCACCACCGTCTGGATGTTCCCTTCAAGGTACAGGGTCTCCTGGATACGTTTCAGGACAGCGGATACATCGACCCTGTTAAGGGAATAACTCAATTTTTCTTTTTCCGAGAAGATGTCCCTGGACCAGCTTTCATTTTTGGAAAACTGGATGTTCAGGCCCTCTTCCGGTATGTTCATTACATTGATCTTCAAATCACGCCTATCGGTCCGGTTTGGGATCACAATCCCTGTCCTCGCAAAGAGGCCATGTAAAGTGGTGGAGTAAATTATAAAATCATCCCATTGTCAAGCACAATTTATGAAATTCAATCTTGACAAAAGCGATGGGGTGACCCTATAAGGGGGCACAATCATACGAGGGGTCAAGGTAACAATGACTGAGAAGGCAAAGGTCAGGGTAAGATTTGCACCCTCTCCAACGGGGTATCTGCATGTCGGGGGGGCAAGAACGGCACTGTTCAACTGGCTTTATGCCAGACACGAAGGTGGACAATTCATTTTACGGATTGAGGATACCGATCAACTGCGTTCAACGGAAGCGTCAACCCGCGCCATTCTCGATGCCATGGCGTGGCTGGGTCTGAATTGGGATGAAGGACCCATCTTTCAGGCGGAAAGGGTGGATATCCATCGCGCCCTGGTGAAAAAACTGATTGATGAGGGGAAGGCATTCTACTGCACTTGCACGCAGGAAGAGCTGGAAGATAAACGGAAGCGCGCACTGGCGGAGGGAAGAAAACCGAAATACGATGGGAGCTGCCGGGAAAAGCAACTGACCAAAGGGGAGGATACCGTTGTACGGTTCCGCTGTCCCCAGTTTGGGCTGACGGTGGTCCGGGATCTGATCAAGGGAAACATCACCTTCAATAATGAAGAGCTGGATGATCTGGTCATCGAACGGGCGGACGGCTATCCCACCTATAACTTTGCCGTGGTGGTGGATGACGCCGAGATGGGCATCACCCATGTCATCCGTGGCGATGACCATGTGAATAACACCCCCCGGCAGATTCTCCTTTACGAGGCCCTGGGATATGAGGTGCCGCAGTTCGGTCATGTGCCCATGATCCTGGGTGCGGATAAGGCCCGCTTGAGCAAGCGGCACGGAGCAACCTCCGTCATGGCCTATCAGGAAATGGGCTACCTGCCGGAGGCCCTGGTTAATTATCTGGTCCGGCTGGGCTGGTCCCATGGCGACCAGGAGATATTTTCCATGGATCAACTGATCCAGTTTTTCAGCCTGACATCCGTGGGGAAATCCGCAGCCATTTTTAATCCGGAGAAACTTCTGTGGCTCAATCAGCACTATATCAGGGAATATGCCACAGACAGGCTGGTGGAAAATATGAAACCTTTCTGGGCAGCCCGCGGGTTTGATACATCCCATCCGGATTATCTGCGTCATGTGGCCGATGATCTCCGTACCCGGTCGAAGACACTCGTGGATATGGCAGACTCCGGCGCTTTTTATTTTCAGGACAGGGTAAACTATGATCCGGAAACGGCAAAGAAGTTCCTGACGACCGACATCAAAGATCACCTGCTGGCCGTGGCAGATCGGCTCCCTTCCTGCGGGGACTATTCAAAAAACGGGATTGAAGTGTTTCTTCGTGAAGTCGCCGAAAATCGGGGCGTCAAACTCAAGGTTGTTGCTCAGCCCCTGAGGGTGGCCCTGACGGGCAAATCAGTCAGTCCCGGCATTGATGAAGTGATGATCACGCTGGGTAAAGATCGGGTCATCGACAGGATACGTCAGGCTGTTCAATATATCGCCGGCAGTTAACGGGTTCAGATTTTCACCTTGACTTTTTTAAGATTATTGCATAGGAGACTTCTCCCATTGGAGAAAGCCTTCTTTGGAGAGATCGTCGAACGGTAGGAGACAGGACTCTGGATCATGATATTCAGGTTCGAGTCCTGGTTTCCCAGCCATGGTCCCATCGTCTAGTGGTTAGGACGCTGGCCTCTCACGCCGGAAACCGGGGTTCAACTCCCCGTGGGACTACCAATAACGAATACAATGGGTTGCAAAGCAATTTGCAGCCCATTTTTCGTGAACTTTTCCAGAAAGAATTTCATCGAGATAATGTGGGATACAGCTCCGGGAAAAACCATCCGGCAGCATGAATCGGAAATCCCAGCCGAACTTCGCCTTTCGGTGTATCCGAAACGAGCAACCCCTCCTCGATCAGTTGTCCCAGGAGATTTCTCCCTGTTCGCTCTTTCAGTCCTGACGCTGAAATGACTGATCCCCGTGCTGCTTCACCCCTCATTAATATATCCTGGAGCATTCGGGCAGCTTCAGCCCTTAGTCCCTTCTCGCCCACGGGGCCTGGGATCATACCGGAACCGCGGAGTTCTACATACCTCCTGATCCGTTCAACCAGCTTTTCCAATCGCAGCAAGCCCCCCATATATTCTACTTGGTCGAGGCACACGTCCAGAAAGAATCGGCAAAAATGAACCAATCCTTCATTGGACAGATTTCCTCTTCCGTCCAGATCGTTCCTACGGAGTGCATCGGCCCAGGCAAGGGCGGACTTGTAATCGACGTTCCTACGGGCCAGCCCCCGGCTTACTGACCAGAGTCCGAACCCGTGAACTGGAATTCGGTGAAAGTATGCTTCGGTAAAAAGGCGTGCAACTCGTCCGTTGCCGTCGAGGAAAGGG
>JAPLJM010000020.1 GCA_026388595.1 Deltaproteobacteria bacterium | reverse complement strand
TTGTTGACTTATTAACCGTAATTAAATGTTTGGTATGAGGGAGGTTTTTTATGAAAATCACAAGTCTTGATAAAGTTGAAAAAGCAAAGATGATGATGGATGGGGCAAAGGATGTCTGGAAACAGGTGCCCATTTCTAAGGCTGACGGTACGCCGGTTTTGTCTGTCCGTGCATTCACGATCATGCCGGGCGGTCATACGCCCTACCACACTCATCCCTTTGAACACCTGAACTATGTCATTGAAGGCGAGGGGGTTGTGGTCATGGAAAACGGGGAAGAGCGCCCCGTGAAAAAGGGTGACTTTGCCCTAGTGCTGCCCGGCGAAAAACATCAGTACAAAAACAGGTCGCCGGAGAATCCAATGATCATGATTTGCGCCGTTCCGAAGGACTACGAATAACGGCCTGTTTCCTGGATTTCAACGAACGGGTGACCATGGAAAATATAACCGCTGTCCTGTTCCGGTTGCCGTTTTACGTTTTCAGATCCATTGCGAGTTCATGTTCCTTCCAGTTTCTTCGCCCCTGGTAGATGAACGGATGGAGGTTCAATGCCTTGAGTCCCTTGCCGTCTCTTTTAAAGGTCAGGTAAGTCGTGACGGACTCATGGGGAGCAATAAGAATTCCCACCGTTCCGGCAGCAGACATGGTGATCGCTTTGGAACCCTTTACGAAACTCACTTTTTTTACATCGTGTTTTGTCCCGCTGCCGTCTGTGATCTTCGACTTTGTCCATCCGAAGGCGTCGTCATACAGGGCGACGCTCTTCTCCACATTGGACCCGTTGAGGGTTCTGACAATAAAAGTGATTTCGTTTCCTGACGTCTTTATTCCGGTTATCGTGAAAAGGATGCCATCGGCCCCTGTTGATACGGGACGGATGGCCTCCCTTTTGGATTCAGTATTTGTGTCCGCTGCTCTTTTCCTGGACGCGGTCTTCGCAACCGGCACAGCGGGCGCTTCCGTTTTCGAGTCCCTGGCGGCAACCTTGCTTGATGCTGATTTCTCTTCTGCGACCGACTTCGGTCCATCCACAGGCGCCTTGCCCCTGGGAATGAAAATGACCAGGGCGAGTGCGAGAGTTGCGGCGGTAACGGCCCCCCCGATGAACAGCAGCGTTTTTTTGCTCTTGCCGGGTTTTGCCGGCTCCGGCCTGACAACGGCTGCGTCATTTATCGGGAGTCTTTCAGGCTCGGCAACCGCGTCATCGGCGATGAGAATGTTTCCCGGCTTCTTCTTCAGCACGCTCTGGACGGGCAAGGGGCCTGGTCCGGTGTGCCCGACCGCGTAAATGTCGTGCTCACGGATGTGCTTGTCGGCCCGTGCCCCCTGATATTGAAATAGCTTGGCGTATTCCTGGGACAGACAGGACACGATGTCGTAATATGATCGTGAAACCAGCAACTGACCGGGCTCGGCAAAGTTCATGATGCGCTGAGCCACGTTGATGCCGTCGCCGATCAGGTTGGGCTGGTTGTTGATGTCCTTCAGGAGCTTGACCGGGCCGAGATTGATGCCCATCCGGACCTGAAGTGCGGATTTGGCATCGCCCTGGTCCTCCTCGAGGTCTTCCCGGAAGCTCATGGCCACGAAGAGGGCGTCCTCCGGGTCGCCGAGGAAGCCGATGGCCGCCCCGTCCCCCGTGTCCAGGATAATCCGGTCATTGATGGAGATGTCGCTGATCGCCTCCGAAAGCAGGGCGTTGAAATGTTCCTTGATCAGGATCTGCTCGTTGACCGATTTCTTCGAGTATTCGACGATGTCGATAAAAACAACGCTGCAGATGAACGTTCGATTCGACCGGAATCTCAGATCCTGGGATTTGCTGGTGGCTTGTTTCATTGATAGTCCTTATCGTCATGGCATTGCAAGACATTTGATACTAAGCATTTTTATTCAATATTACAAGGACTAATCAAGAGAGCATCGCAAAAAAAGAAAAAGACCTCTTTTTGCCCTTCACGAATAGATCAAACATTTTACTCACCGAAATATTGTGGAATAAAAAAAGATTCTGTGATAACGAAGCCCCAATCTGATCAGGCAGGGGGATGCCCTGATCGTGACAATTCATCGAAGAATGAAAAAAAGCAGGATCGAACTGCTCAAATAAATTATATGGAGGTTCTATGAGTAATGAAAATTTGATGTCAAAAAGATGGCTGATCGCCTGCGCCGGGGTCGTTATCCAGTTAGTACTGGGTACCGTTTATGCCTGGTCGGTCTTCGTGAAACCGGTCATGGCCGCCCACAATTGGACACAGGCGGAAGTGGCGGTGGTCTTCATGATTATTATCGGCACGATCGGTGTTTCCGCCGCCTTCGGCGGGATATTGGTGGATAAAAAAGGGCCGAAGTTTGCGGCGACGACCGGCGTTATCCTCTATGGTATCGGCGTTCTGCTGGGTGGTGTGGCCCTCAAGATTGGCAGCATCTGGCTCCTGTACATCGGTTATGGCGTCATCGCCGGCATCGGTAACGGCCTGGCCTATGTGGTGCCCATCGCAACACTGATCCGTTGGTTCCCCGACAAACGCGGGCTCATCACGGGCCTTGCAGTCATGGGCTTTGGGCTCGGCGCCTTCTTCATCGGCAAAATCGTCCCCGGCCTGATTCTCAATATCGGCGTTGCCAATGCCTTCTTTGTTCTCGGCGCTGTGTACCTTGTCGCGAACGGCCTGGCAGCCATGGTGCTTCGAAATCCTCCTGCCGGCTGGCTCCCGGACGGCTTCACACCGTCGGCATCGACGGTCTCCGCCGCCGACTCCTTCAGTTGGGATGAGGCGAAAAAGACACCTCAATGGTACATGATCTGGGGTATGCTGTTCCTGAACGTGAGCGCCGGCATGGGGCTTATCTCCAAACTCTCCCCCATGGCGCAGGATGTGTTCCGGGTTGCCCAGGGGATTAGCGATCCCGCACAGCTTGCGATTCTCGGTGGCGGGGTCCTCGCGATGGCCTCGATTTTCAACGGTCTGGGGCGCCTCTTCTGGGCGGCCGTATCCGACAAGATCGGCCGCAAGAATGTCTTCCTGGTCATGTTTGCCACCCAGGCGGCCCTCTACTTCTACCTCCCCGCGGTCACCAGCACGCTGATATTCACCGTCATCGCCTGCTACCTCCTTTCCTGCCTCGGCGGCGGTTTTGCGGTGATGCCGGCCTTCGCGGCCGACTCCTTCGGCCCCACTTACATCGGCAAGGTTTACGGCTTTGTCCTGACTGCCTGGGGCGCTGCGGGCGTCATCGGCGGTTTGGTCTTCGCCAAGTTTACGGTCCAGCCGGCCCTTTGGACGGCGGCCGCCCTGCTGTGCGCCGGGTTCGTGGTGGCCTTTATGTTCAAGCGGCCCCAGCACGTGTCCCATTACAGAACGAAGTAAACGGAGCACGGGCAAAGTAAAAGGCTAAAAAAGTCAAGCGAATGTGCTGAAAAAAGAAGGCGGGCCGTTTCCGGTCCGCCTTCTTTTTTTATCCTCTGATGATGATCCCTTTATTGCTTATGCCGCTTCGACCTTAACGGCGCAGACTTTGTACTCGGGAATCTTGCCGATGGGGTCCAGCGCCGGGTTGGTCAGCAGATTGACCGCCGCTTCATGGAAATGGAAATTCATGAAGATCGTCCCCTCTGCAGAGCGCTCCGTCAGATGGGCCTTGGCGGTCACAGCGCCGCGACGGGAGGTGACTTTTACGGATCGCCCGTTTTCGATGCCCAGACGACAGGCATCGGACGGATTGATCTCGATGAGACTTTCCGGACATCGTTCGGAGGGACCCTTGGACAGGCGGGTCATCGTACCTGTATGGTAGTGATAAAGGACCCGGCCGGTGGAGAGAATCATGGGATAGGACTCGTCGGGAAGTTCCGCCGGCGGGATGAATTCAATGGCATGGAAGAGTCCCAGGCCCCGGCTGAAGCGGTCCTTATGCAGGAACTTTGTTCCCGGATGGGTTGGGTTGGGGCAGGGCCATTGCAGCCCTTCCTTGTCGATCCGTTCGTAGGTAATCCCGCCGTAGCTGGGCGTGACCTTGCAGATTTCATTCATGATCTCTTCTGCAGAGGCATAATCCATGGGATAACCCATCCGTCCGGACAGGTCGGCAATGCTCTCCCAGTCTGCCTTGGCCAGCCCGGGGGCTGAAACGGCCTTCCGGACCCGCTGCACACGCCGTTCCGTATTGGTGAAGGTTCCGTCCTTTTCAGCAAAGCAGGCGGAGGGCAGCACGACATGCGCAAGCCTGGCCGTCTCCGTCAGAAAGATGTCCTGAACCACCAGAATGTCCAGGTGCTTCAGCGATGCTTCCACATGGGTCAGATCGGGGTCACTGAGCATGGGATTTTCGCCCATGATGTAGAGGCCTTTAATTTTTCCGGCGTGGGCGGCGTTCATCATTTCGACAACGGTCAACCCCGGTTTCGATGAGAGGGAGACCGCATTGCAACTGCTCCAGGCCTCCGTGAATTTCGCCCTGGCTTCATCGCTGGCGACCTGTTGATAGGCCGGGAAAACGTTGGGCAGGGCCCCCATGTCGCAGGCTCCCTGGACGTTGTTCTGGCCCCGCAGCGGATTGACGCCGCCGCCTTCGATGCCCACATTGCCGCAGAGCATGGCCAGGTTGGCGCAGGACTTCACATTATCCGTACCGGAAATGTGCTGCGTCATGCCCATGGCATAAAGGAGGGCGGCGCGGTTGGCCCGGGCGTACATACGGGCGGCTGTCTTGAGATCTTCGGCCGGAACACCGGAGATCTTTTCGACATGGTCAGGGGTGTATTTCGCGACGGCCTGCTTCAGCGCTTCAAATCCTTCTGTGCGATTTTCCACATATTCTTTTGCATAGAGGTTTTCCTGGATGATCACATGCATCAGGCCGTTCAGGACGGCCACGTCGGTGCCGGGTTTCTGGCGCAGCCAGAGGTCGGCGTATTTGACGAGATCGATCTCCCGGGGGTCGATGACGATCAGTTTGGCGCCACGCTGGCGGACGGCCCGCTTGATCTTCATCGCCACAATGGGATGGTTCTCCGTGGTGTTGCTGCCCGAGACGAGAATCAGATCGGTCGATTCGATTTCAGAAATCGCATTGGTCATTGCGCCACTGCCGAATGCGGCGGCCAGACCGGCCACCGTCACGGAGTGTCAGAGACGGGCGCAGTGATCCACGTTGTTGGTGCCGATCACCGCCCGCATGAATTTCTGGAAAAGGTAGTTTTCCTCGTTGGTGCAGCGCGCCGAGGACAGTCCGGCCAGGGCGTCCGGTCCATCCTGATCCCGGATGGTCTTGAACTTGCCGGCGATGTAATCCAGGGCCTCGTCCCATCCCGCTTCCACCAGTTCTCCGTTTTTCCGAATCAGGGGCGTCTTGAGACGGTCCGGATGATTCATGAAATCGACGCCGAAACGGCCCTTTACGCAGAGGCTGCCCTCATTGGGCTCGCCATAGCTCCGGTTGCCGGTGACTTTAACGACTTTGTCCTGATAAACATTGAGATCCATCTGGCAACCCACGCCGCAGTAAGTGCAGGTGGTCCGGACTTTCCGGATCTCCCAGGGACGACCGGCGAAACGGGCCTGATGGAAAGTGATGGCGCCCACCGGGCATACATCAGCGCACTCTCCGCAGAAGTAACATTCCGAGCTGATATAGTCGCTGTCAAAGGCGGGACCCACCTTGGCATGGGAGCCGCGCATGGAGAAATCAAGAATTTCGTTGACCTGGATTTCGTTGCAGGCGCGGACGCAGCGGCCGCAGAGGATGCATTTGTTGAGATCGCGTGCAATCATGGTATTTGGAGGAGCTCCACAATCAACCGCTGCGCATCGCGGACGGCCTTGGTATCCGTTCTGATCTCCATGCCGGGGCTGACCGGCATGCAGCAGGAGGCCACCAGCGATCGGGCGCCTTTCACTTCGACGACACAGACCCGGCAGGCACCGACATTGGTCGTTTTGCCATAATGGCACAGGGTCGGAATATAAATTCCGTTTTCCTGGGCCGCGCCCAGGATCGTTTGTCCTGGATTGGCCTCTATGTCAAGTCCGTCGATCTTTATCATAACCTTTTTATCGTTCATATCGATCTCCTTCCATCAGGTCATTTACGCTCATAAAGAATGAGCCATGCTCATGCTACAATTCGGATATTTTGTCAATCGGATTTTGTCCTATTTTATGCCCCTTCCACAGAGAGACATTCACTTGATGGCAATCATGAAATAACCATTGATTATTTCTTCGTTCTTCTATAATTGGCAATCCTGTATCAAGCGTAAAAATGAGCAGGGCTTTTCTATGGACATTCTATCGCCAAATGAAACATTGATTCCTCTTTCTGATCTGCGGGAAGGTGATGAAGGCATTATCCATTCGCTGACCGGGGGGCGGGAATTGTCGAGCCGGCTGGCGGGGTTGGGGATGGCCTTGAATATGAGAATCAGGGTCCTCCGCAGCGGCGGAGAGCTGATGATCGTCCAGGCGGCGGACACACGGGTGGCGCTTGGCAGCGGGGAAGTGGAAAAGATATTCGTTTGCCGGACCGAATCTCTGCAATGCGGCGCCGGCGATGAAAAGCAGGAAACCAAACAACTCCTGGTCGCCCTCGCAGACCAGCCCAATGTGGGCAAATCAACAGTTTTTAATATTCTGATGGGGCTTTCGCAGCATGTGGGCAACTGGCCGGGAAAGACGGTGGAAAAGAAGGAAGGCGCCCACGTCTGTGACGATATGGTGATGCGGATCGTCGATCTGCCGGGGACGTACAGCCTGACAGCCTTTTCTGCGGAAGAACGGATTGCCAGGGATTTTATCCTGTTGGAACATCCCGATGTCATCATCCTCCTGGTCAATGCCGCCGCCCTGGAGAGGAGCATCTATCTCTTGTCGGAGCTGCTCCTGCTCGGACCTCCCGTGATCGTCGCCGTCAATATGATCGATGTGGCGGAGAGTCAGGGGATACGGATCAGCATCAAAGCCCTGACG
>JAPLJM010000162.1 GCA_026388595.1 Deltaproteobacteria bacterium | reverse complement strand
CACCGGCGGTAACGTCTTCCTGTTCTTCTCCGCCTTCTTTATGCTGGGGGCGGCATTGAGCACGATGTCCAAGTTCTTGTTGCTGGCAGGCGCAGGTGCCTTCATTCCGAAGGCCGCAGCAGTAGTTCCGGCAGCAGGCGCTGCGGTAGGTGCAGTGGCAGCGGCGGCAGCTCCGGTTGTGGCAGCGGCTCCGGTGGCAGCACCGGTGTTCTGGTTCCCCAAACCCGATGCCTATATCGAGGGGTGGATGTGGATGGCAGGCGCTGGTTTCCTTACAGCGGTGACGCCGGCCTATGCAAAAGGCAATGCTTTGATTTTCCTGCTTGTGGTTCTTATCGACATCTGTCTGTGGTTGATTGTCGGTATTGACACGGGCTGGTTCGGAAATCCTGCGACCACGAAACCGATCGTGGGGTATCTGTTGATCGTTTCAGGCTGGATCGGTGTTTATTTGGCGGGGGCGACGGTTTGCAATACCGTGTACGGAAGACCGATGTACTGGGTGCCCAAGCCCTTGGTGAAGTAATTATTTATAAAAATTAGTGCAGAAGGGGCAGGTTCACATAAGAAACCTGCCCCTTTTTATTGCCCGCCGATCCTATCACCTGTTCTGTAACTTTTACTTGATTTCCCATTCTGGAAATGCTACCAAATCACACCGTGGTAGGGGCGCCATTAGCCAAACGCCTTTCAGAAGCCATATAAAACCCGTCAAAACTGTAAATGCGGAAGGGAGAGAAGAACTTCAGCGTTACAGAAGTCTCCTCTTTGTACCGGAAACGTGTCCTACAGTCTCCAAAATAATATAAATATTTCAATCTGTTTTGATATTTGTCGGATCACACTGTGAATAAGGAGGTGATGAAGCGGCATTGCTGCAATTTTTCCCGTGAGTCAGCGTCTGTGGGCCAAGTAGCAACAAAAAAACGTGAGGGAATAGCCGCCTGTTCCCGCTTTAGGTCTTAAATAAGGAGGGAATTTATGCCTGAAGTCTTTAGAGATTACGTCAAGAAAAAATTCAGTAAGCCCGGCCCACTCAAAGGTGTCCGGGTTCTGGAAGTCTGCACCTTGCTTTTCGGACCAGCCGGTCCATCCTTTCTTGCCGAGATGGGAGCAGAGGTCATCAAGATCGAATTGCCCCCGGCGGGAGACGTTACCCGCTCCCTGAACCCCTTCGGGTGGTTCTACAAAGAGCAGTCTCCCATGTTCATGCACATCAATCCCAATAAATATTACATGGCGCTCGACCTGCACATCGACATCGCCCAGCAGATCTTTATGGAACTGGTGGCCAAGTCCGATATCGTTGAATTCAATCTCAGGCCGGGCGTTACCCGACGCTGGAATATCGGCTATGAGCAGGTCAAAGAGATCAATCCCGGTATTATCTATATCGAAAAGAACGGGTTTGGCCAGTGGGGCCTCTATGCTGAGCAGGACCGGCCTTCCAATGACGGCGCTGCTCAGGCCCTGGCTGGCTATGCCTGGATGTCCAGCTTTCCCGGCCGGCCGCCGCTGAAGCAGGCCATCTGGATCTGTGACTATTATGGCGGCCTGATGGGTGAAGTGGCCGTCTTGGCGGCCCTGCATCACCGGCAGAAAACCGGCAAAGGACAGTTCATTGAAATGTCTCAGATTGAGAACATTATGCGGACCATGGGATGGGTCTGGCCCTATCAGCAGATGACCGGTAAGGGCGTGGAACCGGCCGGAAACAGGGATCAGTGCATTTGCCCGGCCGATACTTTTCTCTGCAAGGATGATCTGCTGGCGGCGATTGCCGCCCCGGCGCCTGATGAATTCAAAGGGCTCTGTACGGCAATGGGTAAACCGGAGCTGGCCGAAGATCCGCACTTCAAGGAACATACCGTCCGCCTTAAAGAGGAAAACGCCTTGGCGATTCTCAAAATCCTGGCCGACTGGGCCAGAACCAAAACGGCTGATGAAATTGAAGCCCTGGGAAAACAGTATGGTTTTGCCGCGACGCGGCTGCACAATGCCAAAGACATGAATACGGACCCCCAGCGCCGTCAGCGTGACTTCGTCAAGGAAATTGACGATCCCATGTACGGCAAGTATGTGGAGCATGAATTCCCGGTCATGATGTCCAAAACACCGCCGAAGATCAAGTGGACTGTCCGCCCCGTCGGTTTTGACAATGACTATATCATGACGAAACTTCTCGGCCGGAGCCAGGCCCAGATCGATGAGCTTTACCTGCACGGCGTCCTCGGAAAGTGGAAGGATCAACAGGGCAGGCGACCCCCATCTGACTGGGATGGACAAACCGGCGCCATCATAAGGAGGTGATCAGCCATGGCAGAGCATAAAAGACCAAAATGGGCGGACTGGGCGGATCAAATCCGGTCGCTGGACGATCCGGCAAAGAACTTTGAAAAGCCGGAAGCGCTGGATGATCTGGTGGTGCTGGATTTAAGTTCCCGGAGCATGGCAGGCCCTTACTGTTCGTCGCTTCTGGCTGAATTGGGGGCAGAGACGATCCGGATCGAAGCGCCGGGCGGCGATCTGGTGAGGACCTATTCTCCGAACGGGGTGATGCATCGGGGAACCGGAATGGCCTATCTTCAGGAAGGCCGGAACAAATACCATGTCACCCTGAATTTGGAATCAGAGGAAGGCAGGGAGATTTTGAAATCCCTCGTGGGTCAGGCGGATATTCTGATCGAAACCTATCCGGCAGGGACCATGGACGCCTGGGGTGTCGGCTATGATGAACTGAGCAAGATCAATCCCCGTCTGATCTTTACGTCCATAACAGGATACGGTCAGTTTGGTCCGGAGAGCGGCCGCAAACAGTATGATTATGACAATGTGTCTCAGGCTCGATCGGGGGTTCAGTACGCCACCGGGGAAGTTTTGCCGGAAGGGAAAACCCTGGATGAAATGCCCTATGCAACCTCGACCAAGGCGGGCCCATGGATCGCCTGGGCGACGTCCGGGACCTTCGGCGCCGTCGGCATCCTGGCCGCTGTCTATTATCGCTCACTGACGGGCGAAGGCCAGGCTCTGGATATTTCCACACCGGAAGCCTATGAGCGCCTGAATGACTACATGCTGCACTGGTATGCAGATCAGGGGGTGATTAACGAACGATTCGGGAGTCTGGACACCTGTCTATGGCTTTACGGATTTTATCCCACCAACGACGGCGGGGTCTTTCTTGGTGGTCTGCGGCTGGAGATGTGGAAGGCCTTTGTGGATATCATCGGGAAATACGATGAATGGGGCGCAGAACAGTGGACGTCGCTGGCACCGTTCATGAAGAAGGATTGGCAGCTTAAGTATCAGGCCATGATCAATCCGGAGACGGTCAAGTATAACAGCAACGAGCTGACGCTGAAATCCATCGAATACGCCAAGAGCGGCCGTCTGGCGCCGATCACCCCCGTGATTGCGGAAATCGTGGCGCCTGCAAAAACGATGCAGGACGAAGTCTGGCGGGATCGAGGTATTTTTACACCCGTCCAGGATCCGGTTTACGGATCGGTGGTTTGCGCCCAGGCCCAGTGGAAGTCAACGGAAACACCACCCCGGACGAAGTGGGTCTGCCGCCCCGTGGGTTATGACAACGGCTATATCTATCTCAACTTCATGGGGTTCGGACCGGTGAAACTCAAGGAGCTGGAAGCAAAAGGCGTCATTTAAGTTACAGAAGCGGTATGAAGGGGTGCTCCATCCTTTCGGATAAGCGAGAGGATGGAGCATTGCAATC
>JAPLJM010000226.1 GCA_026388595.1 Deltaproteobacteria bacterium | reverse complement strand
GATCACATGCAGCGCAAGGGGGTGCCGGAGTACCGGCACTTGTAACAGCATGATATTTAAAATGATCTGTTGTATTGCCAAAGGTTTTTTGTATCTGGAAACCTTACATTTGTGATAATGTTCGATGGTAGAGATGATTCGTAGCACGGCGCATCGGGCGGACGCTTTCTTTCCATCAGACAAACACCGATAACCATCCCGGCATCCATCCTAAGAGAAGAGCATCGGCAGTCCGACGTCAAATTCAGGTTAAGACCGATTGTTTCCTTCCGGGACCTGTTGTAGGTTACTGCCAAAAGAGAGGCAGCGTACAAAAGATTTTGAAGGAGGCATGAAAATGATGATCAGAGAGACCAAGACAAGCCGGATGACCGTAAAGCCGCATATCAATGCATTGGGCGAGCGTGAGGACAGGCTCTGGGCGGATCCCATTCATGATTCCAGAAAATCGGTTTTGTACCGGTAGTTGACAGGACAAAGGTGGTGACAACGGCTTTGGGTGATTTTTGAACCATCCAGGTCAAAAATATCGCATGGAGGTGCAGAGATGAAAAAGACAATGGTTACGGCAAAAGAGAAGGCAAAAGTGACACCGAGGGCATTAATAGACGGGAAAAACTGGACGGATCCGATGTGCGGTCCTTTTTTTCATGTGAAAGATCTGTAACATTCAACTGTTACAAATAGCCCCCATCTGTTTAATCCCTTTCAGGTGGGGGTTTTTTATGCCTTTTACAGGTTGCTCAGGGGTTTCCATTCAAACCAGGTCGTCATGTCCAGGCGTTCCGCCCACCGGTCAATCATAGCCCGGTCCCCAGCGTGGCTGTTTACATATTCCGTTTCCGTGACCTTTGCCAGCGCGCTCCCGTCAAAGATGAAAATGGAGCTGTGATAGGGCGCCACCCAGTCCAGCCGGAAGTGGTCTTCCAGGACTTTAAGGAAGGCGTAATTCATAATGTTGGAAACACGGTAGATCTTATCGGGGGTGAATTTCCGGGTGTCTTGGGTGAGGGACTGGACCGCATCCTGCCGCTGCCGGACGAGGGATTTTAACTGAATCGGCCGCAACTCCGGATATTCATCGTAAAGCCATTTATCGATCATGATGTCCGGCGGCATTTTGGTGAGCTGAAAGACCGCTCCTTCATACCAGAGGCGGACCATCCGTCTGATTTTCTCCTGTCCGAAGACCTTCGCCAGGCGATGGAATTCATCTTCCATCTCCATGACATAACTCATCATCGTCCGGTGGTTGGCAATGGGCATGAAGCGCTCTTCCTCCGGAGCCTCAAACAGTCTCAAAATATGGCCGCACTGATTGGCGATCACATAGTTGATCTGTTCGTCGTATACCGGCCGGTGAAACAATCGGTGAAATGCCTCCTCCTTCCCGGCCTGCCTGAGTTCCGCCGACATGGGCAGGTCCTTTTTCTCCACGCACCGGATGGCCTTGCCGGTGCGTTCTTCCACAAGCTTCAGAATATTTTCAACAACGCTTGTTAACTGAAGTGTCATCAATGGGTTATCCTATTTGTTACAGACGGCCCGATAAGGGGCTTATCCGTTCTGACCAGGCTGCAAAAAAAAGATCTTTCTTGTTCATGCCGGCTGCGGATGGTTGTTTTGTCTTGGTTATGAGCGGTCAACAGAAAACGGTTCAGATTATGGAGAGAGGCCTATTGCTGTATAAAAAAAGGCCCCCCATCACAGGGGAGCCTTTAGACATAAAATGACGATCATGTATTACAGCTTGCGAACATTTTCTGCAGCCGGACCCTTGGGGCCAGCGACAACATCGAAGCTTACGCGAGCACCCTCTGCCAGGGATTTGAAGCCCTCTGCCTGGATCGCCGAATGATGGACGAAAACGTCCTTGCCGCCGTCTTGTTCGATAAAGCCAAAACCCTTTGAATCATTAAACCATTTCACTGTTCCTTCTGGCATTGTTCCTCCTCCTTTTTGTGCGGGGTTCCTCAAGGGAACCATTTATAAGATTGCCGAATTTTTCGGCTGGCAGTCTGTTTGCACAAAAAAAACCGCGCTTCCTATGACTAAGG
Organism: Deltaproteobacteria bacterium; assembly: GCA_026388595.1. Classification (GTDB taxonomy): domain Bacteria; phylum Desulfobacterota; class Syntrophia; order Syntrophales; family Fen-1087; genus JAPLJM01. The sequence continues at coordinate 7,038 of JAPLJM010000226.1, read as the reverse complement.
CTCGCGCGGCTGAATTTTTTGTTATTCCAAAACGACAAACATGACCTGCACCTGAACTAACAAAATATCTAAATGATTTTTTATAGAATTGCAAGTTATTTTTGACGGGCTCGTAAAAAAGCTTCATCAACTCACCTCAAATTCCTCAAAACCAAGTTTCCCCGTTTTCAGCAGGATTGAATTGCCGGTGACTTTTTTTCAAAACCTCAATACATCTTTTCCTCAATCATCGGCACAACCGCCCGCATTGTGTGGTCCTTTTTCATTGACACACAAAACTGCTTATCCTATAGTCCGGCTGTTAAAAAGCAATCCCTTGGCACATCGGGCGAAGCTTGGGAGATGCAGCCGTGAAGAGCCGTAATAAAGCCCAAGGATCACCTAAAAAACCAGTAAAAATCTGATTACACGACGATATTTGGAGGTGGATGATGAATAAACGGATATTGATGACAGTCATTTTCTCTTTCATTTTTGCAGGGGTTCTCCTTTCTGAATGTTTCGCCGCTGACAAACCACGCATTGGCGTCCTGCGGTTCACCAATAACACCCATGCGGCGTGGTGGCGCGGGGGGACAACCGGTGAAAATCTGCAGGACATGCTGATTGCCGAGCTGGCCAGCATGAAAACATTTACCGTTGTGGAAAGAAAGGAGCTTGACGCCGTTCTGAGCGAACAAAAACTGGGGGCGTCCGGCCTGGTAAGAAAGGAAACGGCGCCGGACATCGGCAGGCTGACGGGCGCCAGATACCTGGTTGCCGCCACCGTTTCGGCTTTTGAAGAAGATACCGCCAAACAGGGCGGCGGATTCTCCTTCATGGGTGTCAGCGTCGGAGGCGATAAGGCGAAGGCCTATATCGCCGTTGACCTGAAGCTGATCGACACGAACACCGGCGAAATCGCCGAGACGAGAACCGTCGAAGCCACGTCTTCGTCATCCGCTACGCGCTTTGGCCTGAATCACGGGTACTTCTCCGGCAATCTCGGTGAAAAGGCCAAGACGCCCACCGGAAAGGCCATCCGGGGTTGTATTGTGGAAATCAGCGAATACCTGGAATGCTCCCTCGTCAAAAGCAAAAACAGCGACTGCATGAAGGAATATGAGGCCAAGGAAAGCAAGCGGCGTCAAAAAACAAAAGGCTCCATTGAGCTGGAATAAATCGGGGCGAGAGGAAATCAATTAAAAAATTCCCTCATTTTTGACAGCTTTCACAGAAATAAGTTCCACGACCGCTGACGACGGTGCGTTTTACTTCATCTCCGCAGCGGGGACAGGGAAGCCCTTTTCGGCCGTACACTGCCAGGTGATTTTGGTATTCACCTTTCTCTCCGTAAAGGTCGCGCCAATCGGAGATCGAGGTTCCCCGGCAGGCGGTGGCTTTAAGCAGGATGTTTCGACCGGCCCGGGCGACTTTCCGCCATGCCGCCGACGACAGGCTGCCGGCCTTGCACCGGGGGCTTATGGCCGCCTCGTGAAGCATTTCACAGGCGTAGATGTTGCCAATCCCGGCAATGATGGCCTGATTCAGCAGAAAGGATTTGACGGGCGCTTGCCGGCCCTGCGCTATTTTCCAGAGGATCGAGGCGTTGAAGGCCTTCAGGGGATCGGGAATGTGCGCCGCCCGGTCTTTCCCATCCTGCAGGGACAGGGTGGCAAAGCGCCGCGGATCGATACAGGCGAGCCTGCCCTGCGGAAAACAAATCATGAACCGGCTATGCGCCGGCAGTTCCTCCGGATGGCGCTGCCATAAAAGCCGTCCGGACATGCGCAGATGGATGTGCAGGGTTCGATCTTGATCGAGCCTGATCAAAAGAAATTTACCCTGCCGGTTTACAGACCGGACAGGACGGCCGGCCATGTTTTCCACAGGGCCGATTTTGGTGTCCAGGACGATCAGATCCTGAATGACGCCGCCCAGGATCTCCTGCTTTAACTGACGGCACAGCGTTTCCACCTCTGGAAGTTCCGGCATGCTCCCCTTCTTCATCCCTCCTTTTTTACATGAAAGTCCCTATCCTTCATGGCGCCCGCACCGGGCAGGGGGTTGGGCGATTGTAGACGATGCAGCCTTCCTGTCAAGAAAAATTAGTGAAAATTAGTGAAGGTGAAGGGATATTTTTTATAAAGAAATGAGCTTAAAAAAATGAAGTTTTTTCGGGCAAATATTTTTTAAATTATTTTGATAAAAAATGTGAAAAAACTATTGACATAAAGAGACAAAAAATGTAATGCGAAAAAACACTGAAGTCATGAGAATCGATGGGAAAATCAAATCTCGTGATGAAAGGGTCATCAGCCTTTTGAAGCAGTGCCAGAGAAAGGGGTTTGAGCGATGAAAAAAGTCATGAGCGGCGCATCCCGCCCTCATCGTTTTTTAATAAGAAAGAGGAGGCTGACTTTATGGAAAACGAAACCCTTTTCAACGAGGAGGAGGAACCTCCCGGTAGCTTGACAGGGCTTCTTGGTTTCAAAAGACAGACGTACGACCTTTTTTCAGCACACCCTCCACAGCCTGCCCCGCCGGAGGCGAGGGCCTCTGTTTCCCGCGTTTCATCCCGTTATGAAGACAGTGCCGGTGCTCAGGCCTTCCGAAGGCGTTTCTATCCGGACATCACCGACGAACATTGGCATGACTGGCAATGGCAGATCCGCAATCGGATCCGTGACCTCCAAGCCTTGAGCCGGGTCATCCGGCTTTCCGAAAACGAGCGCCATGCCATGCTGGGTCATGCCGGATCTCTGCCAGTTGCCATTACGCCCTATTACGCCAGTCTCCTTGATAGCGAAGACGCCGGTCATCCCCTGCGCCGTTCCGTTGTTCCCTCCATCGATGAATGCTTTCGCAGTGACGACGAAGCGGATGATCCTTTGGCGGAAGAGCTGGACAGCCCCGTTCCCGGCATCGTGCATCGTTATCCGGACCGGGTGCTCTTCCTGGTGACGGATTTCTGTTCCACCTATTGCCGTTATTGCACCCGTTCCCGCTTCGTGGGCCACCGGGGTGAACATCCCTTCCAGATTGATTTGTGGGAAAAGGCGATCGCCTACATCGCCGCCAACACCCGGATCCGGGATGTCCTGCTCTCCGGCGGCGATCCGCTGACCTTGTCCGATAAGAAGCTGCAATGGCTTTTATCCCGCCTGCGGCGGATTCCCCATGTGGAGCTGCTGCGTATCGGGACCAAAGCGCCTGTTGTCATGCCCCAGCGGATCACACCGGAATTAATCCGGATGCTCAAACGGTACCATCCTTTATGGATCAGCATTCATGTGACCCATCCCGACGAAATCACCCCGGAGATGACGCAGGCCTGTGCCCGACTGGCGGATGCGGGGATTCCCCTGGGGAGCCAGACGGTGCTCCTGTCCGGTATCAACGATGATCTGGAAACGATGAAAAAACTGATGCACCAGCTCCTGCAGGTCCGCGTGAAACCCTATTACCTCTATCAATGCGACCCCATTCCCGGTTCCTCGCATTTTCGCACGCCCGTGGAGAGAGGCCTGGAGATCATGGACGGGTTGCGGGGACACACAACGGGTTACGCCGTCCCGACCTATGTGATCGACGCACCCGGCGGCGGTGGCAAGATCCCTTTGCTCCCCCAATATACCCTTGGATACAAGGATGGCGAACTGCTCTTGAGAAATTATCAGGGCCAGCTGTACCGGTATCCGGACCGCCAGCTCCTCCATAGAGAGATCCATTGAATCGCGGCCGCTTGAAGATCGGCATGGCCTATGATCTGCGTGACGACTATCTGGCCGAGGGCTACAGCGAGGAGGAAACCGCGGAGTTTGACCGCTCCGAAACCATCGACGCCATTGAACACGCCCTGGGAGATCTCGGCTACGAGACCGACCGCATCGGCCATATCCGGTCACTGACGGGCAGGCTTGTGGCGGGCGACCGCTGGGATATGGTTTTCAACATCGCGGAAGGTCTCCGGGGATTCGGCCGGGAGGCGCAGGTTCCCGCCATTCTGGACGCCTATGCCATCCCCTATACCTTTTCTGATGTTCTGGCGCTGTCGCTGACATTGCACAAGGGCATGGCCAAACATGTCATCCGCGACCTGGGAATTCCCACTCCCGATTTTAAGGTCATCGAAACGGAAGATCACATTGCGGGGATACACCCTCCCTTTCCCCTTTTCGCCAAGCCTGTGGCCGAGGGGACGGGCAAGGGGATCAGCGCCGCGTCGAAGATTGAAACACCCGAGGCCCTGGTACAGATCTGCCGGAAGCTGCTCACGACCTTTCAGCAGCCGGTGCTGGTGGAGACGTTCCTGCCCGGCCGGGAATTCACCGTAGGGATCATCGGTACGGGGAAGGATGCCTTTACCACCGAGGTCATGGAGGTTGTCCTGAAGGGACAGGCGGAACGGGATGTCTATTCCTATTTCAACAAGGAGAACTTTCAGGCGCTGGTGACATACCGTCTGGTTGATGATGATGAGGCCAAGCGGGCCGGAGAGACGGCGCTTGCGGCTTGGCGCGGACTGGGCTGCCGGGATGCGGGCCGTGTAGATCTGCGCAGCGACCGGACCGGCCGGCCGAACTTCATGGAGGTCAATCCCCTGGCCGGTTTGCATCCCCGGCATTCGGACCTGCCCATTATTTTCAGTCTCATGGGAAAAACCTTCTTGCAGCTCATCGATTTGATCATGTGCTCGGCCTTGAAACGCGTTCACCATGGAGAATAATTCCTTCCAAACAGCCTTTCACGCCTGTGGCGGGAGGGGATTCATGGCAAAGGTAAAAATGAGGCGATTTGAAATACACGGGTTGAAATGAAATGCGCTGTCCTACATGGTGAAGTTCCCGCGAGCGCCGGCCGGGATGAACAGGATGTCCTGATCCAGGCCGGGTGCGTTTCCCGTTCCCTTGCCGAGCAGGGCTATGAACCGGCCGTCATTCCCGTTTCCGCTAATTTTCTCCACCTCATGGACCGCTTAAACTTCATCCAGCCCGATTTTGTTTTTAACCTGGTGGAATCGATCCTGGGGCAGGGCCGCCTCATCCACATGGCGCCGTCCATCCTCGATTATTTGAAGATCCCCTACACGGGCGCACGGACCGAAGCCATCTTTGTCACCTCCCAGAAGCTCATGGCAAAAAAGTTCCTGCAGATGAACGGATTGGATACGCCGCCCTGGATAACCCTTGATGATGCGCAGGGAAAGCCTTTTGCGCCAGGGCTTTATATCATCAAGTCCGTCTGGGAGCATGCCTCCGTGGGGCTGGACGAGGATTCCATTGTTTCCGTCCAGCATGAAAAAAAACTGCACAAGCTGATGATATCCAAAAGAGAAAGTCTTGGGGGCGCCTGTTTTGCCGAACTTTTCGTGGCCGGCAGGGAATTCAATCTGTCCATGCTGGCTGGTCCGGAGGGACCTGAGGTCCTGCCTCCGGCAGAAATCCGTTTTGACGACTATCCACCGGAAAAGCTCCATGTCGTGGGTTATCGGGCAAAGTGGGATGAAGATTCCTTTGAATACCGGCACACGCCGCGCACCTTTGAATTTCCGGCCGAAGACGCGCCGCTCCTCCTGAAGCTGATGGATCTGGCCATTGCCTGTTGGCAGCTCTTTGATCTGAAGGGCTATGCACGGGTTGACTTCCGGGTGGATGAGGCAGGCAGGCCCTGGATTCTGGAGATCAATGCCAACCCTTGCCTGTCTCCGGATGGCGGTTTTTATGCCGCCGCGGAACGTAGGGGGTTGGGATTCAACCAGGTCATCGAACGGATCATTGCCGATATATGAAAGGAGATTCGTGAAAAATGGCTTTGCCGCCGCTCAAAAATCTTTTTCGCTTTATCTCTGTTCATACCATATTATGATTAAATACAAGCTGTTAACTTCAGCACTGGAAAGGCGAAAAACATTTGATTCGCCGCTTGCAAACCATTTTTTACGGGTTATGCAAAATTCTCGAAAGGCACCGCATTGAAAATGACCTTCCGACAGAAGATCCGCCCATCCGACCGGACAGCGGTCCGCCACATCGCGGAGTCGACGGGATACTTTTCCGGGGCCGAAATCGAGATCGCCGTCGAACTGGTGGATGAACGGCTTTCCCGGGGTGCAGATAGCGGCTATCATTTTCTGTTTATGGAATCGGAGGGTGATGTCATCGGCTTCAGCTGCTTTGGCCCTGTTCCGGCGACCCTCTCCAGCTTTGATCTATACTGGATCGTCGTCCGGCATGATTTTCAAGGGCAGGGTGCGGGCCGGAAAATGCTTGCCATGAGTGAATCGTCGATTCAAGGGGCAGGGGGCCGCCGGATTTATGCGGAAACCTCCGCCCGGGATCAGTACGAGTCCACCCGGCGGTTCTATGAAGCCCGGGGCTACCGGCAAGCGGGCTTTCTGCCGGATTTTTACGCCCCCGGCGACGGTAAAATTATTTATGTCAAGGTTATAGATTGACAACTTCTATGTATGGAAACCCTGAAAGGAAGGGTGATCTACGTGTTTACTCAAAAGGAGGTTCATCATGGCAGAAGCCAAGACGGTGCAGAAAGGCAAAAAGGTAAAGGATTTTAACCTGAAAGATCAGAACGGGCAAGACTTCAACCTGGCGGCATGCAAAGGAAAAAGAGTGCTGCTCTCCTTCCATCCCCTGGCCTGGACATCCATCTGCGCCCGACAGATGCAGGACCTGGAGAAAAACAGAAGGGTTTTTGACAAATTAAACACGGTGGCCCTGGGCATCAGCATCGACAGCGTTCCTTGTAAGGCCGCCTGGGCCAAAAGCCTGAAAATCAAAAATACGAGACTCCTGGCCGATTTCTGGCCTCATGGCGCGGTGGCGAAATCATTGGGCATTCTCCGGGTGGAAGGGTTTTCGGAGCGGGCCAACATCCTTGTGGACGAAGCGGGCAAGGTCCTGTTTGTCAGGGTTTATCCGATCAAACAGCTTCCCGACCTCGGGGAAATTTTCGACGTACTGAAGGAATAGAAACCACCCGTTTTAGGATACCGTCAGAGCTTCGCTTAGCGTCGGGTGGGGGATGATCCATCTCTTTAAT
>JAPLJM010000208.1 GCA_026388595.1 Deltaproteobacteria bacterium | reverse complement strand
CGGTCCTGAGAAGGAAAATCCAGCAAGGTGCAGGGTACATCGATATTGGCCTGGATCATCATCAACCCGAAGGAGCGATGAAACATGCGGAGCGAAAAGCCGCCCTGAACACGCGTTACCTGGTTCTGATAGAGTTCCATGGGGTTGATGGCCCGGCTTCCGTATTCGTCATCCTGGGCATAAGGCCCAAAGACGCTGGATAACAAAATTCGCGTTTGCTTCCCTTTGGGAGAACGGGTGATCTTCTGTTGCATCATTGCCTCCGGCTGATCTATTTTGTTCATTTTAAAAGTCCCCTCTCCATGATTTGCATCAGCTTTTAGAATAGATTAATCTCTAATGAAAGCAATTATTTACGTTTTACAAATGTTTTACAAACCAGCCTCCGGACAGATTCCTCTTTCGAGAACTTTAGATAACCACTGAGAAATGGTTCGCAAGCGGCGCAGCCATTTCTCAAATGTCCCCTTTCCCCGCCGGAGGCGGATTGAGAAAAGAAGGATCCGGGAGCCTTTATCCGATTGACTGTTATGGTCACCTGTGTAAAAATGGATCATGCTTAATCGACTGAAGTGGTTTTTCCACCCGGTATTCATATTTATCTTCTCTATCCTGGCCCTGGCCACATCCCTGTTTCTCTATATTTACTGGTACATCGAGGTCAGCACCGGGCTCCGCGCGGTTGTACAGCGTTACAGACTGGATCCGCAGCAATTCTTTGAAGCCCAGACCTGGGTGGTCATTCTCGTCCTCTCAATTCTGGTCGGGATCATTCTGATCGGGATTTTCATCATTTTCGTATACAGCCAGAAGATGGCACGCCTTAACCGCCTGCAGCACGAATTCATTAATAATTTCACCCATGAATTGAAGACCCCGGTGACATCGCTGAAGCTCTATCTGGAGACATTTCTCAAGCATGACCTGTCCCGGGAAGAACGGATCAAATATATCGGTTACATGCTTCAGGATACGGAACGCCTGGCGGACAACATCAGCCGTATTCTGAACCTGGCCAAGATCGAGACGAAAACCTATGGCGGGGACTTTATCGCATGCGATCTGGTGGAAACAGTCCGGCAATTCCATCAGGACAACCGCCATCTCTTTGGAAATTGCGATATCCGAGTCCACAACCCCTCAGGCCATCCCATTTTCTATCGCATCAACCCGCCCCTCTTTGAAATGCTGGTGATGAATCTTCTGAATAACGGCATCAAGTACAATGACCATGAAAAACCCAGGATAGACATCCGGTTTCTGCCGGAAAAGGGCAAGCTGCACCTCCGTTTTGAGGACAACGGCATCGGTATTGACAAAGCGGAGATGAAAAAGATTTTCCGGAAATTTTATCAGGCACACAGGGTCAGCGACATATCGCCCAAGGGAAGCGGACTGGGCCTGTATCTGGTCCAGAATATCGCCCGGATGCACAAAGGAAAGGTCATCGCGGAGAAGCGTCAGGATGAAAAGGGGTCGGTTTTTACGCTGATTCTCCCTTTCCATTCCCAGCACGCCTGACAGGGGGAGGCCACCATGGAAGATTCAGGAAAAAGGCGTATCTTGATTATCGAAGACGACAGTCACATCGCGGAGGGATTGAAGCTGAACCTTTCCCTTCAGGGGCATGAAGTGGACATCGCCCCGGACGGGGTTTCCGGTTTGCAGAAGTGGAAGACGGGACAGCCTCACCTGATTGTTCTGGATATCATGCTGCCCGGCATCGACGGGTTCTCCGTATTGCAGAGTATCCGCCTGGCGGATGAGCGGCTGCCGATTCTGATCCTGTCGGCGAAGGGCAGCTCTGAAGACCGTGTCAAGGGCCTTACCTACGGCGTGGATGATTATCTGGCCAAACCCTTTAATCTGGAGGAGTTTCTGCTGCGGGTGGAACGGCTTTTGGCCCGTGTCTCCTGGGCAGGGGGGACAGGCGCTCTCCAGCCGGCGGGGCCGCATGCATTGCCCCAATCTTATGCTTTCGGAGGCAACCGGATCGATTTTGGCACCTCCACCGCCGTTGGCAGAACCGGCAAGATCACCCTGACGGAGCAGGAAGTGAGGCTCCTGAAACTGTTTATCGCCAACCGGGGCAAACCGCTCTCAAGAAAGCAGCTCCTGGAAATCGGATGGGGCTACACCGGCGTCATGACCACGCGGACTGTGGACAATTTCATCGTCCGCCTCCGCAAATACTTTGAAGACGACCCCCAGCATCCCGTTTATTTCCGGAGCCTGCGGTCCGTGGGCTACATCTTCGATCACGAAAACCCGGCGTCATCCTGACACGGCGAAGGAGGGACAGATTTATTTTTCGTGATTCATTCCCTCGACCCGGGATGGTTCCGGCGCCGCCCTTCTGTTTTTCACCTTCTTCAGCCGATACTGGACATAGGCATCGCGGATGGCCACATAGGGGTCGATGGCTGCCTCCTTGAGGGATTCATAGTCGCCGATCGTCAGAGAGGTGCTGTTGACCTTTTCATAGCCCCTGACGCCCGCCCAGATCGTCCAGGGATCAATGTAGGCAGAGGGTTGCAGGAAGAAATCCCCCGCCATGCCCACCGTGTCCC
>JAPLJM010000345.1 GCA_026388595.1 Deltaproteobacteria bacterium | reverse complement strand
ATTAAGGTATTAAGCGCTATTTCGTCTGTTCTTTCGGAAGAGTTCTTTTACAACAAACTTATAGTATCCAAGCAGCCATAGATGAGTACGTGCTGGTCATAAGAGGGGAGTTATGACTGCCAGCACGGCCTGAGTGTTCTGGCATCTTCAATGACCCCCTAAGGCTTATCCAGATAGCGCTGCTGAATCAGATGGATATATTTCAGACTTGAAAAAAATATTTCAACCAGTTCCCCGTCAAACTGCTTTCCGGCACCCTCCTCAATGACAGCGAGGGCCCTCGCCTCATCCCATGATTCCTTGTAAACCCTGGCGGACACAAGGGCGTCATAGACGTCTGCAATGGCAACAATCCTGCCGAAGAGCGGAATTTCGTCGCCGGATTTTCCGCGGGGACGCCCGTCCTGCAGGGTATGCCCCATCAGCGGAAGGCCGGTTCGTACATCCACATGGCCGGGATACCCTTTGCCATCACATCGTTCATGGTGGTTCATGGAAACCTCGATGGCCGCCCTGTCAAAGTCGGAGTGACCATCGATGAACAGTCTTGCCCCGAAGACCGTATGATGTTTCATGGTGTCGAACTCCTCTTCGTTCAACTTACCCGGTTTTTTCAATATGACATCCGATATGGCCACCTTTCCCACATCATGAAGCATGGCAGCCATCCTCAGGAGGTCCCGTTGTCCAGCGGCCTCCTTTGCATCGACACCCCTCTTTCTTGACCAGCGCTCATACATTTCGATCGCATAACTGGCCACACGATTGACATGGCTTCCCGTCTCCTTCGGATCTCTCATTTCGGCCATGCTGATCGTCCGGAGGATCATATTCCGGGTCAGTTGCGCACGTTCAAGGGCAACCGCCGCCGTATTGCCAAAATGCATGAGAATCCTTTCTTCATCCGGCGGGAAAGTGATCATTTTACCATTTTCATTCTGGGCATTGATCACCTGGAGGACCCCGACGATATCTTCGTCTGCGGTACAGAGAGGAACGGTCAGGACGGACCGTGTCGCATAACCGAATCGTTCGTCGAAACTGCGGTTAAAGCTATAGGGAACCGTTGCGGGCAGCTCAGCGACATCGGGTATGTTGAGCATCCGGCCTGTTTTTGCGACAAAACCCGCGATGCTGTTTTCGTCAATGGGGATCGTAAAGTTCGTATAGGCCAGCTTTTCATACGGTGGAAGCCTCTGCTGGAGGGTATCGTTCTGCGCATACGAAAAAACCAGGGTTTCGTGGTCTCTGAGATAGATAGAGCCTGCATCGGCATTCACAAATCGCCTGGCCTCGGTCAGGATGTGTTCCATCAGGATGTCCAGGTCCTTGGATTGACCGAGTTCGATCCCCAAACGGACCATTGCGTCCAGCTTCTCCCGTTCTGTGAGCATCAAATGACCTCCCAATAATTTCAAGACGGCTCAAATGCTTTCCGTGAAAAAGCATGATAAAAAACAGAGCACATACGATAGAGCCTCCCTGAGGCGATCCTCAATGGACTGCTGCTGATGTTTCATTAGAACACATGCCCGCATCAAGATAAAGCAAAAAGATCCCGGCGGCGAGGACTCATAAAGCGTGCCGGCAACGGGCCACCAGGGCAGTTTTCCACTTATAAATCCCTTAAGCACTAATCTTAATACCGTGAGCGTGGTCGTCGGTCAAAATCTCAAAAGCAGCCCGATGTTTAGTGGAAAGAACTTCTATAGTAATGACCTTGCCTGACAGCTTTCGAGTGACTTTGAGTTGGCAAGAA
>JAPLJM010000294.1 GCA_026388595.1 Deltaproteobacteria bacterium | reverse complement strand
TCCGAGCAGGGCCGCCAGGGTAGTCATGATAATGGGCCGGAATCGCAGCAGGCAAGCCTGAAAGATGGCCTCGCGGGGTGTCTTGCCCTCTTTGCGCTCGGCCTCCAGTGCAAAATCGATCATCATGATGGCGTTCTTCTTGACGATGCCGATCAACAGGACGATGCCGATGATGCCGATGATGCCCAGATCCGTGCGGGAAATCAACAATGCCAGCAGTGCCCCGACACCGGCGGATGGCAGTGTGGAAATAATCGTGATCGGATGGATGTAGCTCTCGTAAAGCACACCCAGGACAATGTATACGGCGACAATGGCGGCAAGAATCAGCAGCAGGGTGTTTATAAGCGAGGATCGAAAAGCGAGGGCGGCGCCCTGAAATCCGGTTTTGATGCTCATGGGCAGGCCGATTTCTCGCTCGGCCGCTTCGATCGCCTTAACCGCGTCTCCCAGAGAAACACCCTCCGCCAGGTTGAAAGAGATCGTGGCTGCGGGAAACTGGCCGAGATGATTGACAACGAGCGGCGCCGGTTTTTCAAGGATGGTGGCAATAGATCCAAGGGGCACCTGCGCCCCTGTGGAGGATGCGATGTAAAGATCGTTCAGCGCTGCAGGACCCCGCTTATACTCGGGCTGTACCTCAAGGACGACCCGGTACTGGTTCGATTGTGTAAAAATCGTGGACACCAGGCGCTGCCCGAAGGCGTCGTACAATATATTATCGATGGCGGCGGTCGTAACACCCAGCCTCCCGGCAGCCTCGCGGTCGATCGCGACGTAAGCCTGCAATCCCTGATCCTGAAGATCGCTTGCCACATCGGCAAGATAGGGCGAACGGGAAAGCCGGTCAACAAGACGGCTGTTCCACAGGCTCAATTCGTTCGGATCAGCGGTCTCCATGGTAAACTGGTACTGTGTGCGGCTCACCCGGTTTTCGATTGTGAGATCCTGCACGGGTTGCATGTAAAGCGATATGCCCCTGACCTGTGCCAGCTTCGGCTGCAGGCGGCGGATGATCCCCATCGCATCGGCATCACGTTTGTCCTTCGGCTTGAGATTGATCATGATGCGCCCGCTGTTGAGCGTGACATTGGTTCCGTCCACACCGATGAAGGATGACAGGCTTTCTACAGCGGGGTCCTGCAGGATGACCCTGGCCAGGGATTGCTGGCGTTCCGCCATCGCCGGAAACGAGATCGACTGCGGGGCTTCAGATATGCCTTGAATCATGCCCGTGTCCTGAACGGGGAAGAAGCCTTTGGGTATGATGATGTACAGGAGCACCGTCAGCACAAGGGTGGCGAGCGCCGTCAGCAGCGTCACCTTCTGGTGATCGAGCACCCAAGTCAGCATCTCACCGTAGCGGGCAATTACTCGCTCGAGGAACAGACCGCCGGCACGATAAAACCGGCTTTGTTCGGCCTCGGGTATGTGGCGCAGCAGCTTTGCGCACATCATGGGCGTGAGTGTCAGGGAAACAACCGCCGAAATAAGGATGGACACGGCCAGTGTAATGGCGAATTCGCGGAACAGCCGACCCACGACATCCCCCATGAACAACAGCGGAATCAGCACGGCAACCAGAGAGATGGTCAAAGAGATGATGGTGAAAGCGATCTGCTTTGAGCCATTGATGGCGGCTTCCAGGGGGTCGTCGCCCTGTTCGATGTATCTCGCGATGTTCTCGATGACGACAATCGCATCATCCACAACAAATCCCGTGGAAATGGTGAGCGCCATCAGCGTCAGGTTGTTGATGCTGAAACCGGCCAGATACATTACACCGAATGTCCCGACAAGGGATAGCGGCACGGCGACGCTGGGGATCACAGTGGCTGAAAGGTTGCGCAGAAACAGGAAAATCACCATGACGACGAGCGCCACCGCCAGGATCAACTCGAACTGGACGTCTGTGACGGAGGCTCGGATGGTGGTGGTCCGGTCGGAAAGTAAGGTTACGTCCACGGAGCTCGGTAGAGACGCCCGCAGCTGGGGCAACACTTTTTTGATACGATCCACCACCTCAATGACGTTCGCACCCGGCTGGCGCTGGATATTGACAATAACCGCCGGAGCCTCGTTGTACCAGGCGGCCAGACGTATATTCTCGGCGTCATCGCGCAGAGCGGCAACATCGGACAGGCGCACCGGCGCTCCACCCCGGTAGGCGATGATGAGCCGTTCATATTCGGAGGCCAGCTTGAGCTGATCGTTTGCGTCGATCATGGATGCCCGTGCGGGTCCGTCGAAGCTGCCCTTGGCCTGATTTACGTTTGCGGTATTGATGGCGCCGCGAACATCTTCGAGAGTCAGATTATTGGCAGCAAGTGCTTTGGGATTGGCCTGGATGCGGATGGCCGGCCGCTGCCCGCCACTCATGCTCACCAGGCCGACACCCGGCAATTGCGATATCTTTTGGGCGAGACGTGTATCGACCAGATCCTGGACCTTTGGCAATGACTGGGTTTTAGAAGTGACGGCCAAAGTCAGGATCGGCGCATCGGCCGGGTTTACCTTGCTGTAAATGGGCGGCATCGGCAGATCAGTGGGCAGCAGATTGCTGGCGGCATTGATGGCTGCCTGCACCTCCTGCTCTGCCACGTCGAGATCCAGGCTAAGGGCGAACTGCAGGGTGATCACCGACGCCCCGCCCGAGCTTGTGGAGGACATCTGATTCAGTCCCGGCATTTGACCGAATTGACGTTCCAGG
>JAPLJM010000126.1 GCA_026388595.1 Deltaproteobacteria bacterium | reverse complement strand
GTGCCCACCATCTCTACATGGACTTTCTTGCTGAGCTTCACATAGGTTTCAAAAGCCTCCCGGATGCTCCGCATGAGGGCTTCGGTTTTCACGGCATCCTGTTGCTCCTCAATTTCCTCCTGTTCCACAACATTGACGATGAAGAAGTCCTGATGGGGCTCGTAGTCCTTGATGATCCCCCGTTTTTTGCCCTCAACCAAGACTTTGACTGTACCGTCAGGGAGCCTCAGCAACTGAATGATAATGCCGATCGTTCCGATTTTATAGATATCTTCTTCTGCAGGATCATCCTTCTGGGCGTTCTTCTGCGCCACCAGGAAAATGCCTTTCTCATACTTCATGGCCGACTCAAGGGCGGCAATGGATCTTTCTCGTCCCACGAAAAGCGGCACGATCATATGGGGAAAGACCACCACGTCCCGTAACGGTAACAGGGGAATGGCCATGATGTCCTCCTGTTTCTCTCTATTTTTCATGAAATCAAACATGTGTTTTCCTATATGATGATAAAACAGTTACGCGGTTTCCGATTGCTTCTCGAACAACAGAATGGGATGTTCCCGGTTCATGACCACATCTTCATTAATGACACATTCCCGTACATCCTGACGGGAAGGAATATCATACATAATCTCCAACATGGTATTTTCCAGGATGGCCCGCAGTCCCCGTGCCCCGGCTTTTCTCTCGGCGGAGAGCGTTGCAATGGCCCGGAGCGCCCCATCCGTAAACTTCAACCGCACATTTTCCAACTCGAACATCTTTGTATACTGTTTAATGATCGCATCTTTCGGTTCAACCAGAATCTTGATCAGGTCTTCTTTTGTTAATTCATTCAGCGTCGCGATGACGGGCAGACGGCCGACAAACTCTGGAATGAGTCCGAATTTCAACAAATCCTCCGGTTGGATCTCTGAAAGCAATTCACCGACTTTCTTCTCTTTTTTACTCTTGATATCGGCGCCGAAGCCCATCTTGCTGACGCCCACCCGGCGGGCAATAATATCCTCCAGGTCATTAAAAGCCCCGCCGCAGATGAACAGGATATTGCTCGTATCCACCTGAATAAATTCCTGCTGGGGATGCTTCCTGCCGCCCTTCGGCGGTATATTGGCCATGGTGCCCTCGATGATCTTCAAAAGGGCCTGTTGCACCCCTTCTCCTGAAACATCGCGGGTAATCGAAGGATTTCCCGATTTTTTGGCAATTTTATCAATTTCATCAATATAGACAATGCCTTTTGAGGCACGGGCAACATCATATTCTGCATTCTGCAGCAGACTTAAAATGATGTTTTCAACATCTTCACCCACGTACCCTGCCTCGGTCAACGTCGTCGCATCGGCAATCGTAAAAGGGACATTCAACATCCTCGCCAGCGTCTTGGCCAGCAGTGTCTTGCCGGAACCCGTGGGACCGATAAGTAAGACATTGCTCTTCTGAATGTCAACCCCTTGCAGATCCACCTGGGTGAACAAACGCTTGTAATGATTGTAGACGGCCACGGCAAGTATCTTTTTTGTCCTTTCCTGCCCGATGACATACTGATCCAGGAATTTCTTAATGACCTTGGGCTCCGGGATGCCGTTGCCCGGCTCTTCCTTCTTTGCTGTCTCCGTTTCCTCTTCCACGATGCACCGGCAAAGCTCAATGCACTCGTCACATATATAAGCCGTTGGACCGGCAACCAGTTTCAGCACTTCATTCTGATTTTTTCCGCAGAAGGAACAGAAAAGCATCCCCTGTCCACCCTGATAATCTCTTTTTTTTGCCATTTAACAACTCCTTTAGAATGTCCGCTTCATGATGATCTCGTCAATAATTCCATAATTTTTAGCCTGCTCGGCGCTCATATAATAATCGCGCTCCGTATCAGCCCGAACCTTGGCCAGGGTCTGACCCGTCAACTCGGCAAGAATATCATTAAGTTCTTCTTTCAATCGCAGGATCTCCCGGGCTTGAATGTCGATATCCGTCGCCTGCCCTTGAAAGCCGCCCAGCGGTTGATGGATGAGGATCCGTGAGTGCGGCAGAGCGTAGC
>JAPLJM010000163.1 GCA_026388595.1 Deltaproteobacteria bacterium | reverse complement strand
CAGAAATTTGTCATTGTTTAGTGGGGGAAGGTCTTCGGGACCTGACCCCATCTGTTTCCTGAACCGTTAAAATTCAAGACCCCCTCATGGAACTCGAAAAAATCCTGGCTGACATCGCCAAAGGCCGGATTCCCCCTTGCTACCTGCTCTTCGGCGACGAAGAGTATCTGATCCGGGATGCCCTGGATAAAATCATTCAACTCATCATTCCCGCCTCCGACCGGGATCTGAACCTCTTTGTCCTTGACGGCGACACGGAGGATACAGATAAGCTCTGCGAATCCCTCCTGACGGTCCCCTTGCTTCCGGGCCGCAAGGTGGTCGTCGTCAGAAATACACGGATGTTTCATTCCCGCAAAACCCTGCCCGTCATTATTCAGAAAATCCGCGAGCACGTGAGTGCAAACCCAGCCCGGGCCGCAGCCGATTTTATGCTCTTTCTGCGCATGACCGGATGGACCCTGGATGACCTGAAGGACGGCGGCTGGCAGAAAATCAGCGATGAGCAGTGGCAGCAAGCGGTTGAAAGCGACGCGAGTCAGGACCGGGAAGACTGGCTGCCCGCAATGACGGCATTTTGCGCGGCACACCGGCTGGAGACAAAACCGTCCGGTGAGGATACGGAACGTCTGGAGGTTGCCCTAAAGAACGGCCTTCCTGAAGGAAACCATCTGATCCTGACGGCCGATGCGGTGGATAAACGGAAGAAGCTCTTTAAAACCCTGAGCGAAGTGGGGAAAGTCCTGGAGTTTACCCGGCTGAAGGGGGATGCGAAGCAGAAGGGCCTGCTCATGGAAAGCGCCCGGGAGCTTCTGGCCAACAAAGGCAAGAAAATGGCGCCCGCCGCCTGGTTGGCCCTGGGTAAAAAAACGGGTTTCAATCTCAGGAGTTCTATGGCGGCCCTGGAAAAACTGATCACCTTCACCGGGGAAAAACCAACCATCGATGAAGGGGATATCGATGCGGTCATCGGAAAGACCAGAGAAGAAACGGTTTTTAATTTAACCGCCGCCCTGGCGGAAAAGAATCTGCCGGCCGGCCTGACCATCCTCAGGGATCTGCTGGACCAGGGCGACCATCCGCTGATGATCCTGGCCATGTTTGCCCGGGAAATACGGATTCTGCTTCAGGCCAAATTGTTGCTGGAGACCGGAACGCTGGCCGCCTATAAGACCGGGATGGATTATGGCCGGTTTCAGAAAGCCCTTTTTCCGGATATTAAGCAGCGGCTGGGATCCGCTGCCCCGCATCCCTACGTGATCTATCAGGCGCTCGGCCATGCGGGTCGCTTCCCTCGGGAGTCGCTGATCCATTATCTGGACAGGCTGGTGGATATTGATCTGGCACTGAAAACCACCTCGAAGGACGCCCGGTTAATGCTGGAGCGCTTCCTGATCCAGGTCTGCGGATAAATTTGAGACCCTTGAAAAATGGCTTCGCCGCCGCTCAAAAATCTTTTTCGCTTCAGGGATGTTATAACCCCGCTATGATCAAGAACAGTCTGTTAACTTCATTACTGGAAAGGCGAAAGACATTTGATTCGCTGCTTGCGAACCATTTTTCGTCGGGCATGCAAAGATATAATTTTTCATAACTTTTTAATAATCGACCGGGCTTGCTTTTGCTTTTTGGAAGGACGGCGGGAGGGTCCTTTCTTTTTTGTGGACAGCGTGCCCTTCTCCCCCTCCCCTTCTTCTTCGACGGCTTGCTGACCGTCATCGTCGCCAGCCCGGGCGGAAGCGGCCCGTTCCAGCCGGGATTCGAATACCGGCGACGCAATGGCGGCAATACCCCGGCGGGAGGCATAATCAGCGATCGCCCGGTCCGAGGTGACAACCGCAAGCTCTTCTTTTCGACCCTCGATCATCCGCTTGATGAGATCGTCGGCTGTTTCACCCCTGCGGGAATAGAGGATATTGATCCCGCCGTGACGGTCCCGCTCTTCCGTCAGAAAACCGCTTTCCCAGGCGTCAAAAACCACCGTCACCCGATGTCCGGTCTGCTTCTTATAGGTGGCAAGACTTTGCACCAGAGCCTTGCGCCCCGCTTCCAGGCTGAGCCTGTCGAAGCATCGGAAGACCGCAGACTGTCGGATCAGGTTGTATCCATCAATGAGGATGTGCATGGAACCCTGCCAAGACATTTTTCTTTCTTTGTACGATAATTTAACCAAGGAATCAATTGTCATATCAACATGGATATGCTATAGGATGCGTCAAAATTGACTCTGGAGTCAATGTCCCTTTCAAGGCTGCAACACCTGGCTTTGCTTCATGTGCCGTGGCAGGCATAAAAATAACGAAGGAAGGAGTAGGAACATTATGGAAATCAAGAAGATTTGTGTTTTGGGGGCCGGACTCATGGGCAATGGCATCACGCAGGTCTGCGCACAGGCAGGCTATCAGGTGGCCATGCGGGATATTGAGCAACGATTTATCGACGGGGGCATGAAAACGATCACGAAGAACCTGACCCGGGATGTGGAAAAGGGCAAACGATCGCAGGAGGATATGGATGCCATTCTCGGCCGGATCAAACCAACCCTGGATATGAAGGAAGCCGCGGCCGGCGCCGATGTGGTCGTGGAAGTCGTGATCGAAGTGATGGACGTCAAGAAACAGGTCTATAAGGAACTGGAGGCAATCGTCCCGGCCCACTGCCTGTTTTTCACTAACACCTCCGGCCTGAGCATAACCGAAATGGCCGCCATCACCACACGGCCCGGCAAGTTCATCGGGACCCATTTCTTTAATCCCGTGCCGGTGATGCGCCTGCTGGAAATCATCCGGGGTTATGAAACCTCCGATGAGACCCTGGAGATCGCCAAGGCCTGGGGAAAGAAGATCGGCAAGGAAGTCATCGTCGTCCGAGAAGCGCCGGCCTTTGCCGTCAACCGGATTCTCTGCACCATGCTCAATGAGGCCTTTTTCGCACTGGACGAAGGAATTGCGTCGGCGGAGGACATTGACAAGGGGATGGTTCTGGGCTGCAATCACCCCATTGGACCGCTGGCATTATCGGACCTGGTGGGGAATGAAACACTGCTGCGGGTTATGGAAGGCCTGCACCGGGAGCTGGGCGATAAATACCGTCCGGCGCCGCTCTTGAAAAAGCTCGTACGGGCTGGCCGTTATGGACGCAAGACCGGCAAAGGGGTTTATGAATACACGAAATGAAATCCGTAAAAAATAAGGGGAGAGCGGCCTTTCATTGTGGTTGTCCTCAAGCCTGACTACACGGGCAAGGTCACCGAGGAGGAAGTCCGCCAGTTCCTGATGAAATTCGCCGACGAGGGGCGCATCCCCAAATACGGCGTCCCCGACAAAATCCTGTTCGTCGACGCCATTCCCAAGACCAGCGTCGGCAAGATCAGCAAGGTCGAATTGAGAAAGACGTACCATTAAATTTTTATTTTATTAAAGATTTTCCCAATAAAATGACGGAGGAGAAATGCTATGGATTTTGATTTAACTGAAGAATTGAAGATGCTGAAGGACATGGCGTACAAGTTTGCCGTCGCCGAGTTTACACCCCTTTCCAAGGAATGCGATGAGCATGAAAAGTACACACCGGAGATTCGCAAGAAGGCCGCCGAGAACGGCCTCGTGGGCGCCTGGATTCCCGAAGAATACGGCGGCGCCGGCGCAGGTATTCTGGGCAACACGATCATCACCGAGGAACTGTCCAAGGTTGACATGGGGATCGGCTTGAATGTCGTGGCAGCCACCTTCGGGTGTGAATCCATCTTTCAGTATGGTTCGGAAGAACAGAAGAAGACCTACCTTGCCCCGGTCTGCCGGGGAGAGTGGGTCAGCGCCGGCGCCTTCACGGAGCCCAATGCAGGAACCGATGTGGCCGGGTACAAGACCCGGGCCGTGAAAGAAGGCGGCGACTACGTCATCAACGGCAATAAGATGTTCATTACCAACGGGACGGTCT
>JAPLJM010000257.1 GCA_026388595.1 Deltaproteobacteria bacterium | reverse complement strand
TGTCCCGCCTGTTTTTCTTTGATCAGGTTTGTCGCCCCGCCGTTCTGTCCCTGTTGCGGAATTCCGTTTTCCGGGGCCGGCGCCGATCATTTGTGTGGAGATTGTCTTCTTTTCCCGCCGTCTTATGCGCTCGCCCGGGCGGTTGCCTGTTATGAATCCGTCCTGCTCGATGCCATCCATGTCTTCAAGTATAAAGGAAAAATTGCGACGGGTGCAGTTCTGGGAAAAATGATGGCCGATCATGTCTATCCCGGCTTTAATATCGCCGACTACTCACTGATTGTTCCCGTTCCCCTGCATCTGAAACGGCTGCGGGAGCGGGGGTTCAACCAGGCCGTGATCCTGGCGGGAGAGATCTCCAGGCGGTTTTCCATTCCCCTGGATTTTCAGACCCTCAAGCGCCAGGTGTTCACGGACCCGCAGGTGAGCCTGGGAAAGGATCAGCGAAGGGCGAATGTCAGAGACGCCTTTATTATGAGGGATGGGAAAAAGATAGAGGGCCAGAAAGTGATCCTGGTGGATGACGTCTATACGACGGGCAGCACCGTGAAAGAATGCGCCGCGGTGCTCATGAAGCATAAAGCGGCAGAAGTGGCGGTGCTGACCCTGGCAAGGGCAATATAGCAAAGATGAGGAAGGAAGATCATGGGTAAGATTCTATCCAGGGAAGCATTGAGACAGGAAATCGACCGATTGAAGGGAGAAGGCAAGAAGATCGCCTTTACCAATGGTTGTTTTGATATCCTCCACGTGGGTCATGTGCGGTATCTGCGGGACGCCGGAAAAACGGGTGATGTTCTGATCCTGGCCCTGAACAGCGATAATTCCGTCCGGGCGATCAAGGGTGATAAACGGCCGCTGGTTCCGGAAGATGAGCGGGCGGATGTGGCGGCATCGCTTGAATTTATCAATTATGTTACCATATTTGACGAATTGACGCCTCTGGAGCTGATCGAATATCTGCAGCCCGACGTCATTGTCAAGGGCGGCGACTGGGCGGAGGAAAACGTGGTTGGGCGGGATTCCGTCAGGCGGTGGGGCGGCAGGGTGGTGATCATTCCCGAGACGCCGGGCGCCTCGACGACGAATATTGTCGAGAAAATCATAAAAGTTTATGGCAACAAATAATCCCATGCATTTTTTTCTTTACAAAGATATGGACATTGTGTATGAGGGATTCCCTTTAAAATAGAGCAAAGGGGATACTGAATTTTCAAAGGTTCGTTTTATGCCCATGAAACAAGAGAAATTGGAACAGTTCAGAGTCATGCTTACCCAGAAAATCGCTGAATTGCTGGAAGACGCGGGCAAGACCGTTTCTGAAATGACCGTTGCCAAGGAGAACTTTCCCGATCCCAATGACCGGGCGTCCCTCGAATCAGACCGCAATTTTGAACTCCGCATCCGCGATCGGGAGCGTAAGCTGATTGCCAAGATGCAGGAGGCCATCCGGCGGATCGACGACGGCACTTTCGGGAAATGTGACAACTGCGGCGGTCCCATCTCGGAAAAGCGGCTCCTGGCCCGCCCTGTGACCACCCAGTGTATCGACTGTAAGGTCAAGCAGGAAAAAATAGAAAAGCTCCTGGGTGAATAATCCGCTCGCCTTCATGATCTGAACATGGCGGCGCCTTTGAGTTCCCGTTCATCTTTCCCGCAAATAATCGTTGACAATTTCCATCCGCACCTCTTTAATAAAACCGTCATCCTTACTTTCCCAAAGGAAATTAATTAATCATGTTCGTCCGCGTGGCCGTCAATATTCCTTCCCACAGAACTTTTTCTTATCTAGTTCCTGAACATCTGGAAAAGAAGATTGACGTCGGTAAAAGGGTCCTTGTGCCCTTTGGCAGGAAAAGAATCACCGGTTATCTGCTGGACGCCATGTGCATCGCAGAGGTTGAGCAACCCAAGGAGCTTGTGGATGTCCTG
>JAPLJM010000132.1 GCA_026388595.1 Deltaproteobacteria bacterium | reverse complement strand
CTACGGCGATGACTGTGCCGGAACGTTCATTGAATATATCTTGGCTTAAGATCATGACAGGACGCAAGCCCGCCTGTTCACTGCCTCGCACAGGGTTCAAATCCGCCCAACGAATCTCACCTCTCAATATTCCGGCCATTGGCTCACATCCTCAGCTATCCCTTCTTCCGCCATAGCTCTTTCAATTACCGGATCGAGTTTGGCGCATTCCATTGATAGCCGGCTACGTTTCATTCGGGCTAGTTTTTCGCTTACGGCATTCTGTATTGCCTGGCTGCGATTTTGAAAAAAATGTTCGTCGACCAACCTGTCCAATTCGCTGATAAAGTCTTCGTCCAATGTAATAGCAATCTTTGCTTTTCCCATAATGGCCTCCCTATTCTAGTATTACCATATATCATACCAGAATAAGGTAATCAAACTTTTCTTATTCCGGCGGCATGATATTCTCGAAGGAGAAAGATCGTGCCCCTTTCCGAAGAGAAATATCAGCTCCTGGAGCAGAAACGCCTGTCCGCCATGAAGGGGACGGCGACGAAGATCGGGGTGACCGGCACGCCGCTTTTCATCATCAACTCTCTAGCCCGTTGTAGGGGGCGGACATTCCGCAGATCGAAAAACTGCTGGGCAGCAATAAATAAGGCTTCATCCGGGTGATGCGTACTTTTCTCTCATTTACCTACGACTGTTGGTTGCAGGGATACGACGAAATTTAACCATTACTGGTTCAAAGCTTCTAAAACATTTACCATTTACAGTATATTGTTCAATTAATTCCCAAAAACTTCGACTTCGGCAAGCTGTAACCAATTAGTGCCTGCAAGTTGAATACGAACATATCTTCCTTGAGCATTGACTTTGATCTCTGTGGTTCTGCCTGCTTTACCGCTATTATGGCTGCTCCATATACCATATTGAGAAAGGCTATCATTAAGATTGGAAGAGCTAAATGGTCTTTCCGAGACCATTACATGGAAATTACTGAGTCTTTCAGAGCAGCAGTCGGTGCGATTCCATATTTTTATTAAGCCGATGTTATATGTCGAGCCAAGATCAACTTCCCACCAATCCTGCGGTTGGCCGTTCGTATGGGAGACTGAGTTGGCGTAATAGCTCCCATCGGTATTCCCATCGACTGCTCTTCCCGCATCGCCGCCATATCCAGTACTGGATTGCCGAGCTTGTTTCCCCCTAGCCAAATTCTCGATAGGCCGACTTGCAGTTTGATCGCTTGAGAAGTCGAGCCGCTTTAGACTCGATGATGGCCTATCCAGTGAGACGCTTTGAGTAGTCCCATCATTATATTGAATTATCAGCATATCTGCCGATGCCATCGTTAGAATTGAGAGTGTTAAAATTATTATTATTGTTTTTACTCCCCAAAGCATTTTTTTCATAGTAATCCTCCTCAATATTTTTTAAGTACTGTTAAAATATCATAATTGCTGAGAAAACAACATCAATGATTTCGGATTAAAGTGCTGCATATTCGTTGAGGTTGACGATTTAATGACTACAGTCAACTATACGTAAGAACCGGATGAACCATAAATAAAATCCTTGCTGTTTCTGTCCTTTGTCTTTTTTTTCAACGCTGCGAAATCCTCTTTCCGGAAATGATTCAGGTCTTTCTCCCTGAACCCCTGGCTTTTTCCGACGACCACATCGGGGGTAATCCCCTTTTCGTGAACCACCCGTCCGTTGGGCGTATAATATTTGGCCGTTGTCAGCTTTATCGCCGAACCGCCATCCAGAGGGAAAACGGTCTGGACGGAGCCTTTTCCGAAGGTCTGGGTGCCCAAAACGAGCGCCCTGCGGTTGTCCTGAAGGGCGCCGGAGACAATTTCCGCGGCGCTTGCAGTTCCTTCGTTTACCAGGATTACAATGGGATAGGCAGGTTCATCGCCGCCGTTGCGTGCCTTGGCCCGTGTTTCGACATATTTCGTACGACCCCGCGTTGAGACGATCAGACCGGACTTTAAAAATTGATCGGAGACCTTGATGGCCTGATCCAGTAAACCACCGGGATTATTTCTCATATCCAGGAGAATGCCTTTCAGGGGGCCTGCCTTTTGTTCCATCTCCCGGAGGACCGTTTTCAGATCCTCCGCTGTTTTTTCCTGAAAGGATGAAAGCCTGATGTAGCCGATGTGATCCTCATAAAGTTTGTATTTGACCGTCCTGATATTGATCATGGTGCGGGTGATGGTGAATCGTTTCGGTTTTGCCGCATGCTTGCGCATGATGGTCAGCCTGACCCTGGTATTTTCCGGCCCGCGAATTTTTTTCACCGCGTCCCAGGCGGTCATGCCTTTGGTCGGGAGGTCATTGATTTTGATGATCTGATCACCCGGCTTGATGCCGGCAAAAAAGGCCGGGGTGTCGTCAATCGGTGAAACCACGGTGATCACGCCGTTCTGCACGGTAATTTCAGCGCCAATGCCGCCAAATCGTCCCTGCATGCCGGTATTCAGCTCTTTGTACATTTCAGCGTTCATAAAGCTGGAATGGGGATCCAGCGATCCCAAAAGCATGTCCAGAACGATCTGTTCATCGTTCAATTGGCTTTTATGTAATTTTTTCAGAGTGTCCTCGGGGATGCAGATCTGGAGGACATTTTCCATCTGTCTGACGTTAGACACCTGATCCAGCTTGGAGATCCGTAAATCCGTCGTCTTTTTAAAACAGGAAATGTGAAACGCTTCCGCACCCAAATTCTCCACCTTGACCTTGTCGGGGAAGTTTTGCTTCATGTGATCCAGCGTTTTTGTATAGATGAGGGACGGATTGACGGGCTCCACATAGTGGGCGTCAATATATTCAAAGACCTTCTTAATCGTTGCCGGACTGGCTTCCACGGAAAAGGCCGGAAAGAAGATCAATATCCAGAAGATCAAAGCCAATTTTTTCAACATGGCATTTCGTATACCATTACCATTTTGATATAGGCATGCGAGAGATTAAAATACCTGTTCTCCCATCCTGCATACTCAGGGCCCTCATAGCATAACCGGGGCAAGTATGCCAATAAAACGACGCAGGGATATGATGTGATCTGATCATGGCTCCGGCAGGCTGCCATTTATGGCGACGCAAGCCTGTTTTTGTCTTGAAATAATTCGGATAGAGTTGTAGAAAGACTTACATTGCACAAGACAGGGAGGCGGAATCATGTACTGGGAAAAAGAGATTGAAACCCTTGACCGGTCCGGGCTGGAAGCCCTTCAACTGGAACGGCTGAAAATAACGCTCAATCAGGTAAAGCATTCGATCTATTATGATCGGGTCTTCAAAGACCTTAACATTAATGCTGATGGGGTGAAAACGCTTGCAGATGTTGAGCATCTGCCGATGACCACCAAAGACGACCTCCGGGATCACTGGCCCTACGGTTTTCTGGCCGTTTCCAAAGATGAACTGATCCGGATGCATTCTTCATCCGGGACAACAGGCCGGGCGACCGTTATTTTTCATACGGCCAATGATATTGAACAATGGACGAATATCGTCGCCCGTTCCATGTACATGACGGGCATGCGGAAGAACGATGTCTTCCAGAATATGATGACCTATGGTCTGTTTACCGGCGGCCTGGGATTTCATTACGGGGCGGAAAAAATCGGGGCGTTGACGATTCCCGCGGGAGCGGGGAACAGCAAGCGGCAAATCCAGTTGATGCAGGACTTTGAAACGACGACCATCCACGTGATTCCCAGCTATGCCCTGCATCTGATGAGCGTTTTCGAGGAAGTGGCCGTTGATCCCCGAAAGGATACGAAATTGTGTCGCGCCTTTATCGGCGCCGAGCCGCATTCGGAAAAGATGCGGAAGAAACTGGAAGATTTTTATGGGTTCAAGGCCTTCAATTCCTATGGCCTCTCAGAGATGTGCGGGCCCGGTGTGGCCTTTGAATGCCCGTCTCAGAATGGCCTCCATATCTGGGAAGACAATTTTCTGGTAGAGATCATTGATCCTGAAACCCTCAAGCCGCTTCCCGACGGTGAAGAGGGAGAGCTGGTGCTGACCACGCTGGTGAGGGATGGGATGCCCATCCTCCGATACCGGACAAAAGACCTGACCCGCATCATCCCGGGGCCCTGTGAATGCGGCCGGACGCACCGGCGTATCGAACGGATCAAGGGCCGGACGGACGACATGATGATCCTCAAAGGGGTCAACATCTTCCCCATTCAGATTGAAAGGAAGCTGATGGGGGTTCCCGGCGTGGGCAATAATTTTCTGATTATCCTGGAGCGGGCGGAGTTTACCGACCTGATGGTCATCAAGGTCGAGGTCCAGCGGGAATACTTCATGGGCGACCTGCGGCAGTTGGAAACCCTGCGGCGCCGGATTGTGGAGGAGCTAAAAAGTGATATCCTGATTACGCCCAAGGTGGATCTCGTTGAACCGGACAGCCTGCCCAAGAGCGAGGGAAAGGCGAAGCGCGTCATTGACAACAGGAAGGATTAAAGAGGGGAGGGGAGATTGGCATGATTGCTCAACAGCTATCAATTTTTGCAGAAAACAAACCGGGGAAACTGGCTGCCGTAACATCGGTCCTGGCAAAGGAAAAAATCAGCATCCGGGCCACCACCATATCCACCTCGGATACCTTCGGGGTGATCAGTCTGATTGTTGATGATCCGAAGCGGGCCCAGGCCGCCCTGGCCAAGGCGGGGATGATGGTCCGCCTGCGCGATGTCCTGGCGGTCCTCATCGACGACAAACCCGGAGGGCTCGACCGGCTGACGCAATTGCTCTTTAAAGAAAGCGTTAATGTCAACAATGCCTACGGATTCGTTCTGGAGAGCCGTGAAAAGGCGGTTTTTGTTCTGGATGTGGATCAGATTGAAAAGGCAGAGCAACTGATTGAAAAGAGTGGCTTCAAGACCCTCGACGCGGATGCCCTGTCTGCAATAGAGCCATTCCATTATCTGAAATACTGATAGGAGAGGAGAAGACCCATGACACACGCCGATGCTGACCGTTATGCTGCCAAGCATCCC
>JAPLJM010000390.1 GCA_026388595.1 Deltaproteobacteria bacterium | reverse complement strand
AAACTCCGCGTACTCCTGATAAATAGCCTTATAGTTGCAATATTCTCCATCTGTGTTGTCGACCGCACTCCCACGTTTGTCCAGAATTCGGATATTCGCCCCTTCCCTGCCAAGGGTCCGCTTCTCCACGCATTTTTTCCGCACCAGAGGGTGCATGGCCGTTTCCAGCAATAGAGGATGGCCGGGATAAAGGTCCCACATGACTTTCATAATGCCTTTGGACTGGAAAAGAAGCGTATAGGGGGGATTGATCAGGCAAACCTTTTTCTTCCGCACGATTTCCGTAAGGAGTGTGACAAGCTCCGGCTCCTCTTGCCCGATCAGTTCGTAAGGGATGTTTTTATACCAGTAATCGAAAACATCTCCTTCGGCATTTGTAATGCCGTCCTCCAAGAAATGGACTTTGTCTACATACTCGAATCCCGTGATATATCCCGTCTCGTAGGCGATCTCCTCCATGAGACGGGTCGTATTCTCATCTTCCAGCCCCGCATTGAGACAGGAAAAGAGGGCATGGGGGATAGAATCCGGATCACCGCTGAAATCAGAATGGAGGCTCTTCATGCGGCCGAAGGAGGCTTTCAGTGTCTCATAGAGGGAATTATACTGTCGTTCTTCAGGAAGATGATTGTGCTTCAGAAGCATCCACTGGATCAGGGCAACCTCGAAGATAAGGGAAGGCGTGTCGGCATTGAATTCAATGAGTTTGATGGGGTAGCCATCCAGACCGCCGGCAAAATCAAAGCGACCGATGAGCTGGTATTGGCTGTCATCCTCCCAGGATAACCCAATCATCTCGACAAGGTTTTTCGGGATATCCAGGAGGTCATACAGGCGGTGATCGATAACGTACTGGGCCGCATGCACATACATGCCAAAGAGTTCATTGGCGGCGGCGTAGTAGGCCTCCGCCTCCTGTTTCCTGACGACAACCAGTTCGTCGGCGACATAGTAACCACTATCAGGGGAGCGGTACCAGTAGTAGCCAAGCTTTTCGAAAACATTTTCGGGGATAGGCTGAACAGCAGTCGTTTTCATGCACTACCCTGAAGATCCTGTGCTGCTCGAAAAATGGGAGAAGAACCCCGTTCGTCCTGAAGCGCTCCTTGTAACGAGACTTGTCCGGGACGATGATTTGAGATAGTGATCCCGTCCGTCATAGCGGTCTCCCCTGCCGAAATAATAGCTCCTGCCGCTCCAGCCTGTTCTCTTTTCCTCTTCCTCCTTGATCCGATTCTCGACCAGGGATCTGTTAGCCAGGCTTTGGATATAGAGATCCTGGTTCAGGTACACATGGGGGGAAAGACCCGTCCCCCGGCCCATCATATGGCCCAGCAACCCCCCCGCCAGAACCGTTCCCAAGCTGTAGATGTTACTGTCGTTGCTGTTTCCGGTCATCATCCCTTCCAGGCGATCCTGGGGAACCACTTCCCTGCTGCCGTTCAGCCGATTGATGACTGCCCCCGTAGTGCTGCTCGGATACTCCCGGACAATCCGGAAACTATCCGGAGACACCTCCTCCAGTTCCGTCATGACCCCCGCGGGCTTCTGCGCCATGGAATTTTCGATCTCCCAATCGGCATGCTGTCCGGCATTTTTATAAGCAACGGGCTCCGGCTCCGAGTCACACCCGGCCAGGAGAAGCTGGGCAAGGAAAAAAATCCCCCCTATGGCGATCCGCTTGCTTTTATCCCCCATATCCATTGTGCCACCCTAAGAAAGAAGACGGCCGATGACCAGTGAAAGGGCAATGGTAATGCCCTGAACAACAACCAAGGCAGCCGTGTTGTTACTGCAAATATCGTCCTCAATGCGCGTTTTGGGAAGAAAGATCATGTCCGCCAGCTTTTCAAATCCGATCAGGGCGATCATGCCCGTCAGCGCCGACAAGCAGAAAAACCCGATGCTGTCCCACCAGCCCATGAAATTTCCGGCAATACTCGGACGGAGGATCAGGCTGTATGAAATCAGAAACAATGGCGGGAAGCAGGCCGCCCACCTCCCCCGTGAAGGCTCCGTTCAGGAGAATCCCCGTAGCGATGAAACTTCCCGCTTCAACAAGACCGGTGGGCACATTGCCCGCCTTGATCAGGTCATTGTTCCTGACTCCCGAAATGATGGCATAATCGTTGATGTAGTGTGCCAGAAAAAAAATGACAGTGGCGATGGCCCCATCTTGGATGAAGAGGACCAGCTCCATCTTTGTCGAGCCCCCTGTCATAACGCCGGCCATGGCAATTGCCATGCCGACATACAAGCCCAACCGCCGCAGGGCTACCGCCATATTTCCATTCTGCTCTACAGCATCGTCATCATTATATTTCGTCAAGGCATCGGCAATCTTCTTTGCCAGAAAGAGAAAGGCCAGGACAAGAAAACTGTAGAAAATAACCATGAGGTATCGTTCCATCTTCCGTTTCTCCTGATTACGATTGAACTACCATTGGGTGACATGACCAGACGTCAGACTAAACAGAACCTTTGACCGGCTCAAAAATTCATCGAAAGGGGGCGCCCTCCGGACGGCAAGGCACGACTCGATAATCGTTAATCTTCCATAAGTTTATAGCATTGGTCATCAAAAAGGCGTAAACAATTATCCACTACTTCAGGGTCGTAGAGGGTGCCCCTGTTTCCTCTAAGATCATACAACGATACATGGATGCTTCGGGCCGGCCGGTAGGCCCGTGGTGAAGCAATAGCCTCCACCACATCGGCTACCGCTAGAATCTTAGATTCCATGAGAAGATTGCCTCCCGTTAGTCCGCTTGGGTATCCTGAACCATTGATCCTTTCGTGATGCTCCAGAACAATTCTTGCAACCGGCCAGGGAAAGTCAATATCCTTCAGAATATCGTGCCCGGACCGGGCATGTGCTCTTACCAGTTCGGATTCCGTTTCTGTCAATTTCGTCGGCTTAATGAGAAACTCCGAAGGAACAAACATCTTGCCGATATCATGGATGATGCTTCCCATCCGGATGCCATTTATCTGGTCATCGGCAAGATTCATTTCTTTCCCAATAGCACAGGCGAGATCAGCCACCCTCAGATGGTGACCCGCCTTGTATGGCTCCTTCTTATCAATCATCTCAGCAATGGTCTCGGCAATTTCAAAGAGGCGCCGGTATCGGATTTCTGATGTTCGCGTTGCGTATTGGGCATGACCGATGCCAAGCTCTGATTTTTTGGTTTCGTCGAGTTGCAGACGCATTTTCTCCAACGTATTGATAAGTTCCTGTTGTGCCTTGTCTTCGTCGTTCATTTGCGAAACCTCGATTTACAAGTATTAAATACAATAAACCCTAACCAGATGAAGCCTATTTATTTGCTTTTTCCACAATTTTGGCCCACGTATCACGCAGGGTCACGGTTCTGTTGAATATCATGGAATTCATAGAAGAATCAATAGAATCCACACAGAAATAACCAACCCGCTCAAACTGAAACACACTTCCCGGCGCTGCATCGGCCAAGCTCGGCTCCACCCGGCAGGACGTGAGCTTTTCAAAGGATTCCGGATTCAAATACTCTGCAAAGTCAGCGTCCATCGCCAGGGGATCGGCCACGCTGAAAAGACGGTCGTAGAGGCGCACTTCCGCCGGGACACTATGGGTCGCTGAGACCCAGTGGAGGGTGGC
>JAPLJM010000327.1 GCA_026388595.1 Deltaproteobacteria bacterium | reverse complement strand
TCCGAGGAACACCGGCATGACGTCGAAACGCATCTGTCCAAGATCAGGAAGCGGTATGAAGAACAATACAACGTCCGCTTTGAAATCCATGTTTCCGTCCAAAGTGCAGCCACGGACACTATTGCCGTCGATTTGCAAAACCGCCCTTTCCGCGATGACGCGGGGAGGCTGGTCTTGAGACCCGGAGGACATGGGGCGCTCCTTTCCAACCTGAATCAGTTTCTTACGGGGGATATCGTCTTTCTGAAAAATATCGACAACATTGTTCCCGATCATCTCAGGGCTCCAACGGTCCTGTATAAAAAGGTTCTGAGTGGTTATCTCTCCAAGCTTCAGGGACAGATATTCCGCTGCCTTGACAGGATGGCGGAAGGCGATGTGCCGGAGCAAGAGCTGGAAATTCTGGTGTCCTTTTGTAAAGAAAAGTTACATATCATTTTCCCGGCATGGTTTACTGCGTTGCCGCATACCGACAAGCAGGCGTTCATCGTTTCGAAACTGAACCGGCCGATTCGCATTTGCGGCATGGTAAAAAATGAAGGTGAGCCCGGTGGAGGGCCGTGCTGGGTAGATGAGGCGGATGGAACGCAATCACTTCAGATTGTCGTTGACCTGGTCTGCGGTGTCCGGGATTACCGTCACCGGAAGTTTGATTTAAAAAGGTTTGTCAATCAGCAGGCCTTTTCCGTCACAGAAAAATCAGAGAGGGGCAGGGACCTGAAGGCGTTGGAACTGCCGGGTCTCTGGAATGGCTCCATGCACGACTGGACAACCATTTTTGTGGAAACGCCCATCGAAACATTCAATCCCGTCAAGACCATCCGTGATCTCCTCAGACCCCAGCACTGCGCACCATTGTCTTCAAATTAGCAGGTCGGCCGCTGCTTCTCTGGCAAGGGGCTTTGCGGACATCGTCCTGATTGTGTCGCCTGATGTGCAGATGACGCTGGCTTCACAGTCAGGGGATATGCCGGCATAGAGGGCGCAGAGACAGGCGGCAACCTGAAGAATCGTCTCATCAGCTTCATGATGGCCATGGGGGACCAGCGCTGTGGGGCCGGGTTTATCCGCCATACGGAGAACAGTGTCGCCATCTCGAATCAGCTCATCAATGGCCTGATTATCGGCTTGATTGCGGCCAATGATGACCTTGCCGTTCCCGTGAATGCGGAAGTGTCTTCCGTGTTTCAGAAGCTCAATATCCCGAATCGTGTAGCCGGGCTGACGATCGAAAAGATCCCGCAAACGTTTTGAGAAATTAACGTCCGTCAACAGACAGCCCCCGGCAGGGGGCGCATAGTCCGCAATACCGTAATTGCGTGCCATTTCGATCTGCGTTTTGCGGCCGCGGCCCTGAATGGCAAGCAGTTTTGTACGGTCGACCTTTCCTTCTCTTTCCGGTCTGGTTTCCGGGAGAAGCTGTGCGCTCAACGGTCTCAGAATTGCGTCGCCGTAACCGGAATTCTTGGCGACCACATGGAGGGATTGCTTTGTCTGCGACATGGGACGCTGCCCCAGGACTTCTCCGGTAAAAACAAAGTCAGCCCCGGTTGCTTCCATGCTGGCGCCGGCCGTTTTCAGCATCAGGGTATGGCAGTCAATGCAGGGGTTCATGTTTTTGCCATAGCCGTAGCGGGGCGCTTGGAGCATGTGCAGATGAGCATCCGTAATGTTGATCACGGTGAGGGACAGATCGATTACTTTAGCCGCCGTCTCGGCTTTTTTGGCGCTGAAAAAAGGGGTTTCGAAGGTTATGCCTTCAACCGTGATGCCCAGCCCTTGCATCACCTTCGCGGCCAGGATGCTGTCCAAACCACCTGAAAATAGCGCGATCGCTTTGACTTTCAATATTTTATCAGATTGACCTCCCATTGCTGATGGAGGAGCTGATAAAGATTCTGGTCCATATCGAATTCGATCAGATGCCGGAAAGAACTGTTGAGAGTCACGCGGATGGCGGGGAAACGGATGGTCCCCCTCGGCTTGCCAACCTTTTCCGGAACGGAAAATGAAAAGGTTCCCGGGGAATAAGAGGCCCCGATGCCATGCAGTGTTTTTTCAACGGTTGTTCGTCGTGAATCTTTTTCAGTCAATTCGATCGGGTCAATGCCGTTTTCCCTTAAAATATCTATGAACTGCGGCGGAAGGGGCTTGGCGTGAAACATGGTTCGCTTATTGCCCTGCTTGATCAGCAAGTCGGCATTGATCGAGAGATTAAATCCATCCCGATTCTGGTCAAAGATTTTCATGTCAACATTTCGGGAGGGCTGAAGATTGAAAATATTCAGCAAGTCCACGCACAGATCCATGTTGGTTGAAGTTTTCAGATGAGGGATGGACAAAGGTGGCTGTTGAATTCCGGGTGGATCAACAAGCCCGCGCCCCTCGATGATGTCCGTAACCACAAGGCCGTTTCGTTCTGCCTGGCGTATGAATGCCTTGGGTAAGAGAAACCGGCTGTCCTGCAGGAATGTTATGAGCTGCAACTCTATTTTTTCTCCCCGGGCGGATTTTTCGGTGATCAGCCAACCCGATGCAATTTGAAGCTGAGGCCCTTTACCGATTTCGAGGGGCTTCTGCATTTTTGACAGGGAATAGGCTTTGGATGCATTGATCATTTTTCGCAATATTTTCAGTTGGTTATCCTGGGGGCTGATCGTCACAAGATAATAATTCGGCCAATGGTCATGGATCGATTTTTTTAAGGACGCTGAGATCCGCTGTGAAAAATCGAGCAGGATGATACTTCCATCCGCCAGTTCCACAACAGGGATCCGTGCGCAGTCAAGCGTGATCTGGCCGGATTGCGGCAGGGGAATGTGATAATTTCCGGCTGTCGTGATCGTGCCACGCATCCGGGTGACGACCTCCCGGATGATACTCATGCGGTAATCGGAGGAATGAAGCGACGGATCGGGTGAATCTGCGTCAACCTCTCCCGAACCGGTTGTTTTTTCTGGTAGCGTTGCTGTTTTTTGATTGTTCGCAAAGGGATATTTCCCGGGGAGACGCAGCTTCTGGCCTGCATAAATCTTATGGATGCTGGTCAGTTTGGGGTTGAGTTGCTTGATGGCTTTATAGATTTCTTTACGCTTCTGGCTTGAATCCGGTTTGAACATGGTGGAGATAAGACTGAACAAGGTATCTCCCCTTTTGATCTGATAGCGATAGGTATCTTTTTTTGATACCTTGCCTTTTTCGAAGGTCAGATGAGCGGTCTCTTCTGCCGCAAACAGGGAGGGCGAAAAAAATACAACCATCGATAGAAGCAGGGAAGCCCCGATGGTAAAAATGCCCTTGATATGCCTGATTTTCACAATTCGTTTCCTCCCGTCCATGCAACGGCGGCAATGTGCCATAAGGATTCACGAAATACAACCCTTTTTTGCGCATAAAAAATGCCATGGTCGAAAGGACCATGGCATTTTATTGATCTAATCATTAAACGACAAGAGAGCCTTCAGATTAACGGCCGCTCCTGAAATCATCTCTCATCAGCTCTCTGGCGATGATCATGCGGCGGATCTCG
>JAPLJM010000143.1 GCA_026388595.1 Deltaproteobacteria bacterium | reverse complement strand
GCAGGATGATTCGATACCCAAAACGAGCATATATAAATCCTCAATAACGATTTTCTTTTACAAAAGAATGGTTTCTATATATAGAAGCAGCCGGTAATTGTAAACCTTCTTTTATGGGTGGCTTGGTTAAAGCCTTCATGACCAGATGATGGGATATCTTCGATGGAAATTAAGACTGATTTTCTAGTCCTGGGCAGCGGCATTGCGGGCTTGAGTTTTGCCATCAAGGCAGCCAAGCTGGGTACCGTGGCCATCGTAACGAAAAAGGAAAAATTTGAATCCAACACCAACTATGCCCAAGGCGGGATCGCAGCAGTTCATGACCGGGCGGACTCCTTTGAAGATCACATTAGAGATACCCTCGTCTGTGGCGACGGACTCTGCCATGAAGATGTGGTCCGGTTCGTCGTCTCGGAAGGACCCGACCGGATTGCGGAACTGATTCAATGGGGTGTGGAATTCACCCGCGCCGTGAACAGCGACACATCCGTCTATGACCTCGGGCGCGAGGGGGGGCATTCCAAACGGCGAGTCCTTCATGCCAGAGACCTGACGGGTCGGGAAATCGAAAGGGCCTTGATCGATAAAACCGGCGACCAGAAAAATATCAGGATCTATGAAAACCATATCGCCATTGATTTGATTGCGAAATCAACGCTGACAGGACGAAGAGGGGTGTCCCGCGATCAATGCCTGGGAGCGTACGTCTTTGACATCCAGCGAAAAGAGGTACACACCTTCCGCGCGAAATTTGTTCTCTTATCCACAGGCGGCGCCGGAAAAGTTTACCTGATAACGACGAACCCGGACATCGCTACGGGCGACGGCATTGCCATGGCCTATCGGGCGGGAGCACAAGTGGCAAACATGGAGTTCATGCAGTTTCATCCCACCTGTCTTTATCACCCGGATGCCAGGTCGTTTCTGATCAGTGAGGCGGTCCGGGGAGAGGGCGGTATCCTGAGACTGAAAAACGGTGTTGCTTTTATGGAGAAATATCACCCCATGAAAAGCCTTGCCCCCCGGGACATCGTGGCCAGGGCCATCGACCAGGAGTTGAAAATGTCCGGAGATGATTATGTCCTGCTTGATATCACCCATAAGGATCGGCATTTTACAATGAATCGGTTTCCCCATATCTACCAGCAATGCCTGAAATATGGGATCGATATAACCCGAGACCCCATTCCGGTTGTTCCTGCTGCCCATTACCTCTGCGGCGGCGTCTCTGTGAACGACCATGGAGAAACCAATATTGAGCGGCTCTTCGCCTGCGGCGAGGTCTCCTGCACCGGACTGCATGGCGCCAACCGTCTGGCCAGCAATTCGCTGCTCGAGGCGGTGGTCTTTGCGAACCGGGCCTTTGTCAGGATTACGGACCTGTTCCCGCTAATAGATGAAGACGCGACCCTTATTCCTCCCTGGGACCCCCGGGGGGCGATCGAAAGTGACGAGTCCATTGTTGTCTCCCATAACTGGGATGAAATCCGCATGTGCATGTGGAATTATGTGGGCATTGTCCGTTCCAATAAGAGACTGGAACGCGCGGCCAGGCGCATTGCCATGATTCATCGAGAGATTGATGAATATTACCGGAATTTTATCGTCACGCGGGACTTGCTGGAGCTGCGCAACATCGCAACAGTGGCAACGTTGATCATCCACTGCGCCAGGATGCGGAAGGAAAGCCGGGGGCTGCACTACAATATTGACTATCCGGACAAGAATGATGGGGAGTGGCTGAGGGACACGGCCATTCTAAAAGACAAGGCGGCCATTCACTGGCTGTCGTCGGTCAGTCTGTAGCGGATGATTTTCACTCAAGATCCCCGAAAACCCTTTTGAAAATAAAATCAATGTGCCCCAGAAAATTTTCCACTTTAAAAACAGCGTCAAGATCCTGTCGACCGATGCACGCCATCACATCCCTGTCTTTCAGGAGTAATTGTTTGAATGACCTTCCCTTCTCCCAGGATTGCATGGCACTCCGTTGGACAACGGCATAGGCGTCTTCGCGGGACATCCCCTTTTCAATCAGTTTCAGCAGCACCATCTGCGAAAAAACAACGCCATGGGTCATGTTGAGGTTGGCCAGCATCCGGTCAGGATACACAACCAGTTTCGCCACCAGACCGGCAAAGCGACTCAACATAAAATCCAGAAGGATCGTTGCATCCGGCCCAATGACCCGTTCCACAGAAGAATGGCTGATATCCCGTTCATGCCAGAGAGCCACATTCTCCAGGGCTGCGAGGGCATAGGACCGCATCAGGCGCGCCAAGCCGGAGATGTTTTCGGAAAGGACGGGATTCCGCTTATGCGGCATGGCCGACGAGCCTTTTTGCCCGGGCGAGAAATACTCCTCTGCCTCACGGACTTCCGTCCGCTGGAGCAACCTGACTTCCTGAGCAAATTTGTCAAGCGAGCAGGCTATGATGGCCAGGGTGGAAAAATATTCGGCATGGCGGTCCCGCTGGACAATCTGGGAAGAGACGGGCGCCGGTTTCAACCCCAGCTTCCGGCAGACGTATTCTTCCACCGCCGGTTCAATGAAGGAAAACGTTCCAACGGCGCCTGCAATTTTTCCAAAGGCGATGGATTCCCGCGCCCGGTTCAGGCGCTCCCGGTTCCGCACCATTTCCTGGTACCACAAGGCCATTTTCAGCCCGAAGGTAACGGGTTCTGCGTGAATACCGTGCGACCGGCCGATCATCACCGTATCCTTGTAAGCAAAGGCTTTTGCCTTCAGCGTCCCCAGAAGCTGGTCCATATCCTCCATGAGGATGTCTGCGGCTTCCTTCAGGAGAATGGCAAGGGAGGTGTCAAGAATATCAGAGGAGGTCAGTCCCATATGGATAAACCGTCCATCCTTTCCGACTTTTTCCGTTACGGAGGTAAGAAAGGCGATCACATCATGCTTGGTCGTCTTTTCTATCTCGTCAATCCTGTTGATGTCGAAAGCGGCTTTTTTCTTGATATTCTGCAATGATTTCTTTGGAATGGATCCCCGCCGCGCCATGGCCTCGCAGGCCAGGATCTCAATATCCAGCCATTTCCGGTACCGGTTCTCCGGGCTCCAGACAGCACTCATCCGATCTCGTGAATATCTTGGAATCACTGTTTACTCCTGGCAATAGATCCTGTGTTCTTGTGCAAAACCGGATCATGGCGCCCGAGACTATTTTTTCGGATAACCCACCGATTGGGCAAGGATGATCCTCTGCTCCGTTCTCAGCTTCATGGTATTGGCAAGCGCTGCCCTGTCAATGGTTCCCCGTACGACCGTCGCCAAACCCTCCGACGCACAGTAAAGGTAAACATTCTGGCTGATGAAGCCCGCATCAGCGGCGGCATATAACTCACGGTCTTCAGCACGCGTCTGGACCATTTTAGTGAAATCAGCCACAAAAATGAGATTCACCGGCGCATCTTGAACATAGGCCTGCTGACCGGTCAAGGCCCGGATATCCTGCTTCAGGACCGGCTGCAGCTGACGTCCTTTGGCATCAAAAAGATAAAGTCCATCCGCTGTGGCCACATAGACATCAATTTCCTGTTGATTCATGGCGGAGGGCGCCGTTCGCCCACCGATGCCGGGCCGGTTTATACCATTTGCCGCCCAAAGAAGATTCGACAGAACTCGCTTTGGCAACTTCTTGGGACTGAAGGCTCGGGATGATTTCCTTTCCTTCAGGACGTGCATTAAAGGCCGGCCTGTATCTAATTGAAACTGCATCAAGGAAATGGGCTTAAGATCACCTGCCGCCATTGCTCCCGGACAGGCCAGCAAAATGACTGACATCAAAATGGAGAAAAATAATTTTGCCTTCATGGCACACTCATCCGTAGACTTATCACTATTCGTCCTGATCAGCTTCACTTTCCCGGATCACCGTTGCCTTCGAATCGAGAATCTCCTTACTCTTAATATTGTAGAACCGGGCCATATCATAGTTGCCAATGGCATAATAAGCCTTGCTGCAATTGACATAAGCCTCCGTATAGGCAGTCTCCTTCATGATGGCCTTTTTATATGCCTCAATGGCCTGCTGATACTGGCCTTGCTGCGCAAAAGCGAGGCCGCTCGCGTTGTAATTTTTTGCCTCTACGCTGATTTCTGATTTCTGACCCGAAAAGGTGGTTGGCTGAACCGGCTTATTGCAGGCAGCCATAACGAGAAAAGTGAACACAATAAAAAACAAAACGACATACCCAACGACCCTTTTCATCATCCTATCTCCTCCCCCCGTTAAAATTTTTGATTGCATCGGAGAGACCTTTAACACATTTTTTATCTTCAATACAATATGAATAACATCAACCCCTGCCTTCGCTCATTTTACGATCCTCCTGCGTAAAGGCGGGCATTAACGTTTCCTGCATTAAAATAATTGACAATTTTCTTAAAATAACGTCTTGTTAACATCAAAAAGGTTATGAAAAGTGATGGTGGATAACGCACAACCGGGTTGGAAACAAAAGCTGGTTCTGCCGGAAAAAATCCTGTCGGAAATCGAACCCGGAATGAGCATTTTCCTGGGAACCGGTGTGGCTGAACCGAGAACCCTGCTGAAGCATCTGATGGGTTCCAGCCTGATCAACCTCACGGATCTGGAGCTGATACAGCTCGTCAGCCTGGGAGATGCCGTTTCTCCCGACAAGCCCTCCCCTCCCCACAAATTTCGCCTAAAAACATTTTTCTCCGGGTGGCTTGCCAGTGACGCCATCACCTCCGGTTCAGTTGATCTGATTCCCAGCAGGATTTCCCGCATCCCCTGGCTGGTGGAATCGGGCGCCATCCGTGTGGATGTGGCCTTTGTACAAATCACCCCTCCTGACGCAGCCGGTTATGCAAGCCTGGGCGTGGCTGTGGATGTTGCCAAATATGCCATGGAAAAGGCAACGCTCGTTGTCGGAGAAATCAACGATCGGATGCCCCGTACGATGGGCAACACCTTTGTTCATGTTGATCAGTTTCATTATCTGATCGAGGCAACAGAGCTGCCGATCTATTTTCCCCGTTGGCCAGTGGATCCCGTTATCGATAAAGTGGCCGCCCATGTTGCCTCCATGGTTGAAGACGGCAGTTGTATCTCCTTTTACACGGGCCCTCTTTTCGAGGCTTTGGGACACCACCTCAAGCGCAAGCGAAACCTGGGTGTACATACCTTTTTTTTCACCGACCCCCTGATGGACCTGGTTAAATGTGGCGCTGTCACCAATCGGCAGAAGGGTTACTTTCAGGGAAAATCTCTCACCTCTTATGCCCAGGGAACACCGGCATTGATGGAATGGCTTGATCAGAACCCCCTGATCGAATTTCAGGGCATCAACCTGGTTTCCGATCATCGGCGAATCAGTTTGAATGATAAAATGATGGCTATTCTCCCTGCCCGTAAAGTGGATCTCACAGGCAATGTTGCGTTGCAGATCGGACGCGGTAATGTGACGGCCAGTCCGGGTCAGGCTCAGGAATTCTTCGCCGGTGCTGAACACTCAAAGGGGGGACGGACAATCTTCGCCCTGCCCAGCCGAAACCTGAAAGGACAGTCCAATATCATGTTATCCATAGGAGATTATCCGAATCAGTTCACCAACCGCGAGTCCCTCGACCTGATCGTGACAGAATATGGGGTTGCCTCTCTCATCGGCCGCACCGTACGCGAACGCGCGCAGGCTTTGATTGATATAGCCCATCCCGATGACCGGTCAGAGCTGGTTCAGCAGGCAAAAAAAACCAATATCCTGTATGCGGATCAGATCTATCTGAAAGGGTCGGCTGCGCTTTATCCTGAAATACCATCCAGCAACCAGACCTTTAAAGGAGGACTCAATGTCCGCTTCCGGGCGATCAAGCCCTCAGACGAGGAGGAGATGCGCAGGCTTTTTTATCGCTTTTCCGATATGGCCGTCTATTACCGGTATTTCAGTTCCATCAAAGCAATGCCCCATGAAAAAATGCAGGAATACGTCAACGTGGATTACCGGCAAATTATGTCCATCGTCGGAATCATTGAGGAGACGGGAATCGAAAAGATAATCGCCGAAGGAAGGTACGTTCGCCTGCAGGACAGACCCTATGCCGATCTGGCCTTTGTCGTCGTTTGCTGGACATGCTGACGCGTATTGCCAGGGAGCACGGGATTGACGGTTTTGAGGCAGACATCCTGACGGAGAATAAAGCCATCATCCGAGTGTTCGAGAAATCCAAACTACCCTTTAAAGCATCCCTGGACTGCGGCATCTATCATCTCGCACTCCCTTTTACTGGAAAAGACGAAACGCCGCTGGCCGTAATACCGCACGAAAAATATTGATATTGCTTTATTTGTAATACGAAAGATTTGCCAAACCGGTAAAAAATGGTTCGCAAGCGGCGAATCAAATGTTTATCGCCTTTCCGGCACTGAAGTTAACAACTTGTTTTTAATCATCATGTGATAACAAGATCTCTGAAGCGAAAAAGATTTTTGAGCAGCGGTGAAGCCATTTTTCAAAGGTCAAAACGCAGAAGTGCTAAGGATACCCTGACATGTTTCTATTAAAAAAATTCATTTCCCCATTTTTCTACCCTTTAACTCTGTGCCTGATTCTCATG
>JAPLJM010000195.1 GCA_026388595.1 Deltaproteobacteria bacterium | reverse complement strand
AAGCAGGAATTGCTAAAATTAATGTTATTCCACCGGAATAAATGTTATGGAAAAACACGTCGTTGAGTTGAGAGATTTGCATAACCGGTGAAAAATGGTTCGAAAGCGGCAACTCAAATGTTTTTCGCCTTTCCAGTGCTGAAGTTAAAGGCTTGTAATTAATCATAATATGTTATGGGCAGATCTGAAGCGAAAAAGATTTTTGAGCAGGGGCGAAGCCATTTTTCAAGGGTCTCGAGGTAGTGATAAAATGGGGAGGACGATTTTGACAGACAATCCATGGAGCGTCGTTTTCACGGCGTCAGGAATGACACAGGCAAAGATCATTACCGGTCGCCTGGAGACGGAAGGCATACCGACCCGGTTGAAGTATGATGCAGCCGGACCCATCTATGCCATCACGATCAATGGCCTCGGGGAGGTGAGAATTCTCGTTCCGGAGGAGGCCCTTGCCAGAGCCTGCGCTGTCCTCGAACAATCCTACGAGGAACAGGATATAGACTGGGAAAATGCTAAAATCAGCGATTAAAGAAAATTGTTAATGACGCCGTATTATTTCATCCCCCTTACGGTGCCCGGCACCGGCTGGCGGTTTTTGGCGGTGATCTGAACGGTCTCCCGGATGGGCTCCTGAATCGTTGCATAAGTAAACGTTACGGGAAAGGAGATGCCGAAGAAGGCCCCGAAAGGATTTTTCATCACCGGGATCGCCTCTTCCATTTTCTGGGCAAAGCCATACCAACCGTAGGGCAGAAAAATCACGCTTCCCCAGCGGATACGGATGCCCTGGAGACTATTTCGGATCATGGCGATCAGCTCACCGATATGAAAGAAGCGGGCATGGTCATAGACAGAGGGACGATCCGCCCCATGCATTCTCCGGTGCAGACCCAGACAGGAATATTTATTCAAAACCCCTAGAAAAACGCGGCCGCGACAGACGCGGATCGCTTCTGAAATTGCCCTGTCCGGATCACTGGTGAATTCAAGCGACGTGATCAGGGTCACGATATCGAACTCGTTATCGGAAAATGGAAGGTCTTCAGCGCATCCCAAATGGAAGTCAGCCCGGTTTCCAAGCTTTTCTCCAGCCAGCTTCAACATGTCGGGTGATGGATCAATGCCCGTGACGTCGCAGCCCTTTCTCCGGAAGAGCAGCAGGTGTTCTCCCGTACCACAGCCGACATCCAGAAGGCGCTCCCCGCCCCGGGGGGCGATCAGATCCAGGATCAGGCTCTTTTCGCGCCCGTCGATGTATCGGCCTGTCGCCGTCTGTAGCCAGCCGTCATAGCTGCGTGCCACCGCTTCATTGAAAATGGCTGCTTTGTCTTTCATCAAATTCCCGATCCCCAAAAAGCTGAAACAGAAAGACGCTTACCCACCGATGGTCGCCATCTCCTTCACACATTTCCGGAGATGACGTTCCTCTTTGATCATTGTATGCCCCCAGGGCTTTTTTTTAATCGCCTGCCCGATCAGGTCCTCCAGTTCCCTGTCGCTGCAACCGTCGCGCAGGGGTCCTTTCAGGTCCACTTCCTCATCCAGCAGCAGGCAAGCCCGGAGATGGCCGTCGGCCGTAAGGCGGAGCCGATTACAGGCCTGGCAGAAATGCTGGCTCACGGGGCTGATGAAACCAATTTCACCCCGACCTCCGGCAATCCTGTACAGGCGCGCCGGACCATCCACTTTATTTTTTTTGCCGTTCACCTCTTCCAGGGGGTAAGCACGCCTGATGATATCCATGACCACATCATTGGACAGATAGTTGCTGTTATTGTCACCACCGACATCGCCCAGAGGCATCAATTCAATAAAGCGGATCTGATAGGGTTTATCAAGGGTATGGCCGGCAAATGCCAGGATTTCATCATCATTAAATCCTTTGATGGCGACCGTATTGATTTTGATCGGCATAAAACCC
Organism: Deltaproteobacteria bacterium; assembly: GCA_026388595.1. GTDB lineage: Bacteria > Desulfobacterota > Syntrophia > Syntrophales > Fen-1087 > JAPLJM01. The sequence continues at coordinate 12,871 of JAPLJM010000195.1, read as the reverse complement.
ACCCGGTCCGCCTCGCGAATGCCTGCGAGCACGGCATGCAGGTCTCCGCCGCGTGTAATTGAGGCATATTTTTCTTTATTGAGGGAATCCAGACTGATATTAATCCGTTTCATGCCAGCTGCAAAAAGGTCGTGGGCAAATTGTTTAAGGAGTACGCCGTTCGTCGTCAGGCTGATGTCGGCCAACCCCGGAACCGACTTGAGGCGAGAGATAAAATCCACGACACCGCGCCTCGCCAGGGGTTCACCTCCGGTTATCCGTACCTTGGAGATTCCCAGCCGGACGCCGCATCGGATGACTCTCAACATCTCTTCATATCTCAGGATATCATTATGCCCTATCTGAGAAAGGCCCTCTTTCGGCATGCAATACTTGCAGCGAAGGTTGCACCGGTCTGTTACAGATACCCGGAGATAATTAATGTCACGGTTGTACTGATCGATCATCCTGCGTCGCTATCCCATTTATTCTTTCTGGTAAACTCCCTATAAAAAAGCTTTGACCGGGAAGTGTCTTTAACACAACTTGCAGATCATGGCAAGTCGGGAACAGAATCGAAAAAAACGGTAAATGTTGCTTGACATTATCGGCTTTCTTTATTAGAGAGGTCAACCTGCATCTTGACGTGATCCATCATGTCGGCTTTGTAAAACGATGTGATCACTTTCGGAATGATTGGTCTGTGCATGGCCTGCTGTCTGATCCCTCATTTGTAGTCGCAGCTTCCAGTATTTGTACATGCCCCCTTCAAATGCAGTTTGGCGCCCGAAACATTGTTTCGCAACCTTTGAATTTTAAAGGACCATTGAAACGGCAAACACGGCCGTGATCGTAAGGCAGGAGGACGTGATGAAAAAGATACCCATTACAAAACCGGGGTTTGACAACCTGAAGAAAGAACTGGAGTATCTGAAAACCGTTTCACTTCTTGAGAATATCCGTGACATTGAAACGGCCCGGGCCCATGGGGACATCTCTGAAAACGCCGAATATGCAGCCGCCAAAGAACGCCAGTCGTTCATTCACGGCAAAATGCAGGAACTGGAAAATAATCTGGCGTTATCCCAAGTCATTGATCTCAAGGACCTCCGTGATGACAGGGTTGTCTTTGGATCGACGGTCCGGATCGAAGATGTCCACACGGGGAAGGAAATTAAATATCAATTGGTTGGTCCTTTTGAATCGGACATCAATAAAAACAAAATCTCCGTCACTTCCCCCATCGGCAAAGCCATGATTGGCAAAGAGGTCGGTGATGAAGTGACCGTTCAGGCGCCGGGAGGAATCAGAGAATTCCAGATTGTCAATATCATGATAGAAGAAATTTTATGAGTGGTATATCGAGAACCGGCCTAAGATAAAAAAAGCCGGGCGCTTTCACGAACATCCGTGCTGAAAGACCCGGCTTGTATAGCGATATCATCAGTTATTAAAAGATCAACCCTTTTCTGCCACATTCAGCCGTATCGTCGCTCTGACCAAGGCAGCCTTGGCAGCGTCAAATTCATCATCTTCTTTGGATAGTTTGTTTACCCTGGATTCGGCAATATCTCTGGCTCGTTTGGCCCGTTCCTTATCGATCATATCAGACCGCTCAGCCGTTTCCACCAGAATCGTCACCTTGCTGGACGTTACTTCCGCATAGCCGGTGCTGATGGCATAGTAGGTTTTCTTGCCATCCTTGGTAAAATTCAGTTCACCCACATCTACACTGCTTAGCAGCGAGGCATGACCTCTTAACACGCCGAATTCACCCTCACTCCCCGGTACGGTAACCTCTTCGACGTTACCGTTGAATGCCATTTTTTCAGGGGTGACAATCTCCAACATCAATTCGTCAGCCATTACGATCCTCCGGCTTGATTACTCTGAAAGCTTCTTCGCTTTTTCAATGACTTCTTCAATTCCACCCACCATATAGAATGCCTGCTCGGGCAGATCGTCGTGCTTTCCGTCCAGAATTTCCTTGAATCCCCGGACGGTGTCGGGAACGGAGACAAACTTGCCTTCCGTACCGGTGAACTGTGCGGCAACAAAGAACGGCTGGGACAGGAACCGCTGGACCTTCCTGGCCCTGCCGACCGTCAGCTTGTCTTCTTCGGAGAGTTCATCCATACCCAGGATGGCAATGATATCCTGGAGGTCCTTATATTTCTGCAACGTCACCTGCACCTGACGGGCTACCTGATAATGCTCGGCGCCCAGAACCATCGGATCCAGGATTCGCGAGGTCGAATCGAGTGGATCCACCGCAGGGTAAATGCCGAGTTCGGCAATCGGCCGTGACAACACGACGGTTCCATCCAAGTGAGCAAAAGTCGTTGCCGGCGCCGGGTCGGTTAAGTCATCGGCAGGAACATACACGCACTGGACGGCCGTAATGGAGCCTTTGGTGGTGGATGTGATGCGCTCTTGCAGTTCACCCAGGTCCGTAGCCAGCGTCGGCTGGTAACCCACTGCCGATGGCATCCTGCCGAGGAGGGCGGACACTTCTGAACCCGCCTGGGTAAACCGGAAGATGTTATCCACAAAGAGAAGCACATCTTGCCCTTCGATATCACGGAAATATTCCGCAGCGGCCAGGGCTGTCAGGGCGACCCTCGCCCTCGCTCCGGGCGGTTCCGTCATCTGTCCATAGATCAGGGCAGCCTGTTTGATGACGCCCGATTCCAGCATTTCACGATAAAGATCGTTTCCTTCACGGGTTCTCTCACCCACACCGGCAAACACGGAGATGCCGCCATGGTGCATGGCGATGTTGTGAATCATCTCCATCATAACGACGGTCTTGCCCACACCGGCGCCGCCGAACATGCCCATCTTACCGCCACGGGGAAAGGGCACCAGCAGGTCGATAACCTTGACCCCTGTTTCCAGAACGTGCACGGACGTATCTTGTTCCATAAAGGTGGGCGATAATCTGTGAATCGGCATAAGCGTCTTTGCCGCAATCGGTCCGAGACCATCCACGGGCCTTCCGACCACATTCACAATCCGGCCCAGGCATTCCTGCCCGACGGGCACCATAATGGGCGTACCCACGTCTTTGGCCTCCATGCCCCGGACCAAGCCATCCGTAATGTCCATGGCGATGCACCGGACTACGTTATCACCCAGGTGTTGCGCTACCTCGACAACAAGGTTATCCGGCTCATCGTTAATCGCCGGGTTGCTGATGGTGATTGCGTTCAGGATATTGGGAAGCTGCCCCTCCTGAAACGACACGTCTACAACCGGTCCAATGACCTGTACAATCGTTCCTATATTCATACCCGTCTCCTTCAATTATGCTTATAGAGTATTTTTTAAACAGCCAAGTCGATCTTTGTTATCCTTTAGCCAGCGCTTCCGTTCCGCCGACGATATCCATGAGTTCCGCGGTAATGGCGGACTGCCTTGCCTTATTATATTTCAGCGAGAGGCTCCCGATCATGTCCTCACAATTCCTTGTGGCATTGTCCATGGCGGCCATCCGAGAGCCATTCTCGCCGGCAGACGTTTCCACCAGCGCCCTGAAAATCAGGACGCGCACGTACATCGGCAGGAGCTGATCCAGGAGCTGCTCATCTGACGGTTCATAGATGTAATCGACCCGTTTATCAGGATCCACATCTTCGTCCTGCCCGATGGAGGGCAACGGAAAAAGTCGAACCACAATCGGTCTCTGTACGGAAATGTTTCTGAACTCATTGAAGATGAGGTACAGCTCATCATACTCCTCTTTCACAAAGGGCGGAATGATGTCCTTGGCAACCTGTACGGCCAGAGAAATGTCAAACTTCCCGAAAACGTCGGCCCGCTCGTTCATGATGGTGGCCTTTTTCCGGAAGTAATCCCGGCCTTTGCGTCCGACGGGAATCAGTGCAACTTCCTTGCCTTCCTTTACTTTCGCCGCCATGAACCTCTCCGTGGCTTTGATCAGATTGGTATTGAATCCGCCGCAGAGTCCCCGGTCGGAAGTCATACAGATGACCCTGATCTTTTTCGGCTCGCGGACAGCCAGCAACGGATGCGTCTCCGGCGAAACGCGCAACGCCAAGCTGTTCAAAACGTCCATGAATTTACTGGCATAGGGACGGAAATTCTCCATCCTCATCTGGGCAGCCTTGAACTTGGACGCGGCCACCATGTTCATGGCTTTGGTGATCTGTTTGGTCTTCGAAACCGCCGTAATTTTTCTTTTAATGTCCTTTAGCGCGGCCATTAAAATCTACTCCCTCTATATTTAATTGAGTTTCATCATATCTGGAGGATGGACACCCGCTATTCTGCAACATACACAGAATCAAATTCGGTGAGTACTTCCTTCATCTTCTTTTCCAGTTCCGGGCTGATGATCTTCTGGTCATCAATTTCCTTCATGATCTCAGGATATTTCGTTTTCACAAAATTCAGGAGCTGGGGCTCATAGTTCTTAAGCTTGTCCACCGGGTATTTATCAAGGAACCCCCGGGTGCCGGCGAAGAGGATCGTCACCTGTTCACCCAGCGACATAGGCTTAAACTGGGGTTGTTTTAAAAGTTCAACAAGGCGTACCCCACGGTCAAGCTGCGACTGGGTTGCCTTATCCAGGTCGCTTCCGAACTGGGCAAAGGCTGCCAGTTCCCGGTATTGCGCCAGATCGAGCTTCAGGGTTCCGGCCACCTGTTTCATGGCCTTGACCTGAGCAGCACCGCCGACGCGGGAAACGGATAAACCAACGTTGATGGCCGGGCGAACGCCGGAGAAAAACAAGCTCGGTTCCAGATAAACCTGACCGTCCGTAATCGAAATAACGTTTGTGGGAATATAGGCGGAAACGTCGCCTGCCTGCGTTTCAATAATCGGCAGAGCCGTCAGGGATCCACTCCCCAATTCCTTGCTCACGCGAGCTGCCCGTTCCAGCAGTCGGGAGTGATTGTAGAAAATGTCTCCTGGGAAAGCTTCCCGTCCCGGAGGCCGTCTGAGCAGCAGGGATATCTGACGGTAAGCCACCGCCTGCTTGGACAGATCGTCATAAATGATGAGGGCATCCTGGCTCCGGTCACGGAAATACTCACCGATGCTGCATCCCGCATAGGCCGCAACATACTGCAGTGTTGCCGGGTCACTGGCGCAGGCGGCAACGACACAGGTATAAGACAGAGCGTCGTGCTTACGCAGGTTCTCCACCACCTGGGCAACCGTTGATTTCTTCTGGCCGATGGCGACATAAATACATTTCACGCCTGTGTCTTTTTGACGGATAATGGCGTCAACACAGATGGCGGTTTTCCCGATCTGCCTATCGCCGATGACCAATTCGCGCTGCCCTCTGCCGATAGGCGTCATGGCGTCAACGGCCTTCAACCCGGTATACATGGGCTGGTTAACGGGCTGACGCTGAATCACGCCGGGGGCAACCATTTCAATTCGTCGGAATTCAGTGGTTTCAATGGGCCCCTTGCCGTCGATGGGAGCGCCTGTCGCGTCAATGACACGTCCCAGAACTGCTTCCCCAACGGGAACCTGGGCAATCTTGCCGGTCCGCTTGACGATGTCGCCTTCTTTGATATGCGTCACTTCACCGAGAATGGCAACACCGACGTTATCGGTTTCAAGGTTCAGCACCATTCCCAGGATACCGCCGGGAAACTCCAGAAGCTCCATCGCCATGGCATTCTGCACACCATAGACTCTGGCAATACCATCTCCCACGGAAAGGACGGTCCCGGTTTCACTGATATCCAGCTTTTTTTCGTAATCCTTAATTTGTTTGGATATGATTTGACTGATTTCCTCTGCCCTGATTGTCTCCATGTTCTATACTTCCTCCCCTAAGAGATTCCTTATATTGTTCAATTGTGTTTTTATGCTTCCATCATAAAGGGTATCCCCAACCTGGACCACAACGCCCGCAAGCAATGACGCATCCTGCTCGACTGTCATTTCGACCTGCTTGCCGGTCAGTCCTTCCAGACCTTTTTTCAGGCGTTCCGATAACTCGGCTGATACGGGGAAGGCTGTTTTCACCTGAACACGCTGCTTTTTCAGGGCCGCGTCCATCAACTCGCGGTAACAGACAACGATATCGGCCAAAATGCCGATTCTCCCTTTGTCAGCCAGCAGGCGCAGTAAGTTGGCAGTGATGCCGATCATCCCGATTTTCTGCAGAATAGCATCGACAACATCCCGCTTATCATGCTGATCAAAGATGGGATTCGCCAAAAATTCATTCAGGTTTTCATTGCCTTCAACGACCTCGGAAAAGCTTCGCAGTTCATTGTAATACTTTTCAAACTGTTTCTCTTCTTTGGCAATCTCAAAAAATGCCCGCGCGTAACGCTTTGCGATGTTGCTGCTACCGATCAATGTTTGCTCACCACCTTATCTAAATAATCATTAACCATGACATCGTGATCTGCGGCCGTAATATTTCTTTTCAAGAGCTCTTCTGCCATCTCCACAGAGAGCTTGACGGCCTCCGCCCGCAACAGATTGCCGGCCTTCTTAAATTCCTGCTCGACCCGGGCCTGTGTATCTTCCTTCATCTTTTCCGACGCCTTCTTGGCGTCTTCGATGATTCGTTCTTTTTCTGCCAACCCCTGCGCCTTGATCATATCAGAAATACCGGCAATTTCCTCTGTGGCCTTCTCAAGCTTTATTGAATATTCCTTATATTTTTGTTCAGCCTCTTTTTTGGCGGCCTCGGCCTGTTCAAGGGCCAGTTTGATCTCGTCCCGCCGCCCGACAAAAAACTCTTTGATCTTTTTGGCCAGCAGCCAGTAGAGAAAGCCGACCAGAACGAGCATGTTTAGAACTCGCCAGGCAAAGTCCATCCAGTTCTTGCCGCCGCTTTCACCACCCCCTGCCGATGCATAAACATCTAAAACCGTCAGCAGGACAAGTGCAACGATCAACAAAAATGACCTTAGGGACAATCGCCACTGACGATCTAATGAAAACCCGTGATTCATTGAATGCTCCTTCCCAGGACTTTTTCAGCAATGTCGAGAGATATTTTCTGGGACTGACTGCGTAAAATGGCTCTCGCCGCGTCAACTTCCTTGCCCATCTTGGCGTTAAACTGCTCCATCATCGCCGGAATCTCGTTTCTGACAGCATCAATGATACCCTTGGCCCGGTCTGTGCCTTCCTTGACGATGGCGTTCCTTTGCTCCATGGCCTCGAGTTTCGCCAAGCGGACCTTGTTCTCGTATTCCGCCAATTTCTGCTCAACGGTCTGGCTCAAGCGCTTAACCTCACTGTCTGACTCTTCCATCTGACTTTTGCGTTTGCCGATAATGCTCAAAATCGGCTTATAGAGCAGCACGTTCAGGATAAAAATCAGCAGAATGAAATTCGCCATTTGAACCAGGATGGTATAATCAAGCGTGACCATATTTTACCTCATGAGGATGACTTACAAAAAAAACCGAGTGAGAAAATTATTCTCCACCCGGCCTGATGAAACATATATTTACGTATTTTAAAACCAGTGCTTCTTTTGCGTCTGTCTTAAAAAAAACCACATCAACTCTATTGCGCTGATACCTGTTCACGAAATACCCTAACCTTCAGTATTCAAAAGCGCGGACTTCTAATCATAACTGAGAGGGCTTGTCAAGTATTTTTTGGCAAAAAGAAAAAGTTTTTACCGAATGAAGTGCAACGCAGCATCCAGACTTTTTAGGTCACCATCAAGGTTGCAGTATAAAGCGCCGCATACTCACGTTCATCAACAGACCGACGCACGTCATGAGCACGACCATGGAAGACCCCCCATAACTGAGAAACGGCAAGGGTATCCCCACAACAGGCAGGATGCCCAAGACCATCCCAATGTTGATAACAACTTCCCAGAAGATCAATGCCGTGATCCCCACGGCGATCAAGGTGCCGTTGTAATCTCTTGCATGCAGGGCAATTTTTAGCCCCCATAGGATCAAACTTAAAAAAAGGACCAGCAGCACCATGCCACCCAGAAACCCCCATTCCTCGGCAAAAACCGAAAACACGAAATCCGTATGTCGTTCCGGCAGGAAGCGAAGCTGCGTCTGGGTCCCCTTCAAAAAACCCTTCCCGGTCATACCGCCGGATCCGATGGCAATAATGGATTGGATCACATGATAGCCTGCCCCCAGAGGATCACTCTCGGGATTGACAAAGGTCATGATCCGATCTTTTTGGTAATCCTTGAGAAGAAACCATCCTGCGGGGATAAGCACCAACCCGACCAGGGCTGACCAAGCCAATGATTTCCAATGAACGCCAATGAACAGGATGAGGGAAAAGAAAATGATCAGCAGGATCATGGCCGTCCCCAGGTCCGGTTGCTTCAGAATCAACAGAAAAGGGGCCAGTGTGATCACAAAAGGGACCGCCAGGTCTCTCAGCCGGTAGAACTCATTTCTACGATGATGATCAAAATACTTGGCCAAGGCGAGAATCAATGTTAGCTTTACCAGTTCCGAGGGCTGGAATGAAAATCCTCCGAGCAGGATCCATCGTTGAGAGCCGCGTGTGGCATATCCGTAAAAAAAAACGATCACCAGCAAAACAATGGAACATCCGTAGATGAGGTAGGCATAACGGCTGATAAACCGGTAATCAACGCAGAAAGCGGCCGTCATGAACACGAGTCCAATAACAATCCACTGGATTTGTTTGACATACAGGAACTCCTGTTTGGCGTACACCTGATTAAACCCCGTGCTGTAGATATTCAAAAGGCCTATCAGGCTGATGCCCAGGACCACCAGAAGGAGCATCCAGTCAAAATTGATGAATAATCGTCGATCAAATTTCATGATTTCCCTGTTTTAAAACTGGTCGTACGAGAACCTTGCATCACCGGTGAAAAACGGTTCGCAAGCGGCGAATCAAATGTTTTTCGCCTTTCCAGCACTGAACTTAATAGCTTGTTTTTAATCATAAATGTAGTACGAACATCTTTGAAGCGAAAAAGATTTTTGAGCGGCGGCGAACCATTTTTCAAGGCCTCCATATAAACATCAGGCTGATTACTGAATGCGCGTCAGGGTCAGTGTAAGAGCCCCTGATGTTCCATCCTGTGATCGCTGATCACTACGGGCGGTTTTTTCCCGGGCGATTTTTTTCGATCAAAATAGGCATCCAGGATTTTTCTGGCGATGGGGGCTGCCGCCGAGCCCCCATGACCGGCATTTTCCGCTACGACCGCAATGGCAATTTCCGGATTATGGACGGGTGCAAAGCACGTGAACAGGGCATGATCCCGGAAGCGGGACGGGATGTATTTGGACTTCCGAGTTTTTTCGTTATTGGGCAAACTTATCACCTGGGAAGTCCCTGTTTTTCCGGCAACATCGGCGTCTTTCCGTTGCGCGGCGCGACCGGTTCCGCCCTCTTCGTTGACCACCCCCCACAGGGCCTTTTTCAACTGCTCAATGACACCCGTGCTTACGGGAACAACTGATTTCCTCTCCGGTGCAAAAGATTTGATCACCTGTCCATCGACAGCCTCAATTTGTTTTATCAGCCGGGGACGCCAGACAACACCGCCATTGGCCAGGGCGCTATAGGCCGTTACCAGTTGCAGGGGGGTAACCAAATTGTATCCCTGCCCGATGGATAAAGAAATGGTCTCTCCGATCTGCCAAGGTTCTTTATAACGCATTTGCTTCCATTCCCGCGTCGGAATCATTCCATTTTTCTCCCGAGGCAGATCGATTCCCGTCGGCGCCCCCAAGCCAAACCGGCGGGCGTATTCCGCCAATTTATCGACCCCGACCAGTTTCCCCACATTGTAGAAATAAACGTCGCATGATTGAACGATCGCCCGGTGCAAGCTGATCCGGCCGTGCCCCCCTTTATGCCAGCACCGGTAGGTCCTGTTCCCCAACTCATAGGAACCATTGCACACGAAGGAGGTCTCCGGTGTGATCAACCCTTCCTGAAGGGCCGCCGCAGCGACGATCATCTTATAGGTGGATCCCGGGGGATATTGGCCCGAGATGGCCCTGTCCTCCATGGGGTGGAAAGGATCGCCGGATAATTTTTTCCAATCTTCCTGAGAAATCCCCCCATTGAAAAGGGTGGGGTCATAGGCGGGGGAACTGACCAGGGCCAGGACGGAGCCATCCCGGGGATCCATTGCAACAACGGCGCCTGGTTTTCCGGCAAGGGCCTCCCACGCCACTTTCTGCAATAATGCGTCTATGGTCAGCACCACGTTATATCCGGGCTCGGGATCCTCTTTGCCAAGGACTCTTACTTCCTTTCCCAGCACATTGATCTCAACCTGCTCGATCCCGCTCTTGCCACGCAGGTAAGGATCCAAGTATTTTTCAATACCGGATTTGCCGATCAGATCCCCGGATGTGTACGTCTCCGATTCATCCTTATCCAGTTCTTCCGGACTGATCTCACCGGTATAACCGATAAGATGCGCCATCATTTCGCCCCCCAGATACTGTCTGACGGGAACCACATCAACAGTGACACCGGGCAGATCGAGGGTGTGGGTCTCCACAATCGCCAGTTTCTCGCGGCTGACGTTCCGTTCCAGCCTGATCGGTACAAAAGGTCTAAGCCTTCCCGGCGTAAATACCTCCCGGTCAAAATTCAGGGAGGCATCCTGGTATAAAGACCCCAACTGATCGAAAACTGACTGAATATTCCGGGTGCGACCAGGCACAAAGAGAACGTCAAAGGAACACTGGCTATCCACCAGAACCTCTCGGTGGGTATCCATGATCAGGCCCCGCATGGGTTTTATTTTCCGGATGCGGATACTGTTATTTTCTGATTTCTGCTTGAGTTCCTCTCCCTCAATCACTTGAAGATACCACATGCGCAGCGCCAGCAATGACAGGGCAGCGACCACAATGACAAGCATGATCTTAAAGCGCCTGTGCAGGGCGCTGGTTTCATGACCGTTTAGCTGATTGCGGATTTCCGTCACGAAATAAAACCTCAAAAAAATTAAATAACCTAAAAAACAAAGGACTCAACACACTAACCACCAGGGCCTGAGGGAGAAAAACCCGAATGATATTTCCAAACATACTGATATCATACATGACTCTATAAAATAAGACAATCATCAGCCCTTCGAAAATCGCACAGAGAAACGTAAAGATCATAATCAGGCTCATCTGTTCAGCATAGACCCGCATGGAAACCAGGACAGAAATAAAAAATATGCAGACGTAAAGGAGGGTAAAAAGCCCGGAGATCGAGCCCATCATGCAGTCGAGAAAAAAACCAAGCAGAAAACTAAGCAGAGCCCCGTGCAGGACGTTCATCCGGAATCCCGCGTAAATGACCAGGACCAGAGACAATTCGACGCCGATGCGGCCCACAAAAAAAAGATCCAGAACGGAGGTTTGAAAAACAACCAGAAACAGGCCCATGAGTGGTAAGAAAAGGCATCGGTAAATCAACGATTATGATCCTTTTGGAGAACCAGGACGAGGATTTCTTCAAGTTTGCCGAAATCAACAGACGGCTGCACATCAATCCTCTGGAAAAGGCCGCCCTCTTTTTTATCCACAGATGCGACCACGCCCAGGATAGTCCCTTTCGGAAAAACACCCCCCAGACCGGAGGAGATGACGGCATCCCCAATTTTTACCTCTTCTTTCTTGGGAATATATTTAAGCCGGCAACCGGCTGCACCGGCGCCCTGCAAAACACCATGGGTGCGGCTCCCTTGAAGGAGGGCCGCAACGTTACTGTTCTCATCCACAATCAACATGACACGGGAAACGTGCCAAGAGCATTCCGTAATCCGGCCGACAATCCCCTGATCGTTTAAAACCGGGAATCCCACCTTCAACCCGTGCGCCGTTCCCTTATCAATGAGGATGGACTTGAACACAGATGACTGTTCACGGTCAATCACTTCGGCAACAACCGGTGTTGCGTTGAGCGGCCCCTTGATCTTGAGCATTTTTTGTAACCGAAGCGCCTCCCAGTATCCTTCCTGATACTGGACCAACTGGCTTGCCAGCAGGTCGTTTTTCTTTTTCAGGCGCTGGTTTTCCTCAACCAGACCGATGAGAAACAAATAACGGTTCCAGTTTTCCTTGATCGCTTTGATCGACCTGTTTTTCACGCTTTCTAAAGGCCACGCCGTCTCTAGGACAAGTTTCCGCATAAAACCCGTCTCGGACGTCTGTTTTACATTGTAGGAAATCATGATCAATGCCATCAAGATCAGAAGCGCTGCAATGGCAATGGTCCAATATTTTTTAGGAAACATCATCGTATGTGAAAACGACGGTCTTATCGAAAGGACGAGATGAGAATGGTTTAAAAAGAAACAACCCCAACAGACAAAACAGACCCGGCAGACCGTTTACATTTGAACCGTGACCTCTTTGAGAATATCCAACTGGTCCAGAGCCATACCCGCCCCTCTCGCCACGGCGGAAAGCGGGTCATCGGCGATGGTCACCGGCAGGCCTGTTTCCTCTTTGATCAGGATATCAAGCCCCCGCAAAAGGGCCCCTCCCCCGGTCAGCATGATTCCCCGGTCAACAATATCCCCGGCCAGCTCCGGAGGGGTATTCTCCAGGGCATCCTTGACGGCATCCACAATCAGGCTTACCGGTTCCATAATGGCCTCGCGGATTTCTTCAGAATTGATTTCCACAATTTTTGGAATACCGGATATGAGGTCCCTGCCTTTGACATCCACTTTTTTCAATTCTGTCTCCGGATAGGCGCAGCCGATGGTTGTCTTGATCATTTCAGCGGACCGTTCCCCAATCAACAAATTGAATCTCCGCCGCATATACTGCACGATTTCTTCATCCATCCGGTCTCCTGCAACCCGTACCGATTTTGCATAGACAATGCCGGCCAGTGATATGACCGCCACTTCTGTTGTACCCCCGCCAATATCGACGACCATGGAACTGATGGG
>JAPLJM010000405.1 GCA_026388595.1 Deltaproteobacteria bacterium | reverse complement strand
AGGGCGCGGGCCATGGCCACCTTGGGATCCAGGTGTGCACCGAAACCGTCGATGGCCATCATGCCTGCCTGTTCCAGATCCTGTGAAAAGGCGGCAATCACCGGAATCCCGATGTCTGACGTAATGTCCTTTGCCACGATTTCGATATCGGCCCGGCTGTATTTGTCCACGATGTCCAACAAAAACTGATTGTCCGGTCCGGCTTCGATGGCAATGGCGTCATAGGGCTCTCCGGAGAATTTTGCGATGCTCCAGGCATCCCGCTCAATCACCTCCATCAGTCCATGAAAGACGGCCTCCTCCATCGTATTGCCGGCGGCGATTCCGTCCGTGTGGGTGTTGAACACCGGTTTATCGTCCAGGTGGAAGGGGTGATAGACGGCGCAGGCAGGCGCCAGAATCTCCTCCCGGCCGATAAGGTCGTAACCGCCGACCCAATGAAAAACGTCATTGGGAGAGTAATCGCTGAACTGGGGCAGAATCAAACTCTCCGGATCGAGCACCGCACCGCGCTTTTTCTTCAGGTTATGATAGCTGTCCAGGATCAGGCTGCCTGTATATTCATCCCTGAATTCGGAGCAGTAGCGCTCAATGGACTCCATGGTCAGTGAAACCTGGGCCTGAATGGCCGTGAATCCCTTGCCGGTGTGCCAGGTCTTGGATTGATCCGGCCGGATCCGGTAGCAGGTAAAAACGGGAAGGCCGATGCGATCCAGGGAGGTGGCGTCCCGGAAGGACTGCATCCCCAAGGCTGTTTTCATGCCCTCGATGAAGCGGAGCGTATCCGCCGGCGCCTTGGAGCGATGTGTTTCCAGGATATAGACCTTGGGACAGGGTTTCAACACGATCTTTGCCATTGTTTATTTCCTTATGAAATAATATTCATGATGCAGATCATCCTGCTCGATATCCTTTTCCGAATGCAGCAATGTCAGCCCCGCCTGCTGCACCTGCCCGGCGAATTCGTCAAAGGTAAAGGAGGTCATGGTGATCACGTTTTTTGCGTAATCGCTGTTTTTTTGCCGATACTTCTCCGAACCGTCGGAATATCTGACCTGAATCAGGGCAAATCCGCCCGACATCAGCAATTTTTCCATCACCTGCAGGACTCTCAGCGTGTAAACTTTTGAGGGAAAATGCTGAAAAACGGCGATGGACAGCAGAAAATCCAGCGACCCTGCTGTTGCTTGCTGCAGAACCGCTTCCGGCGCTTCCACGGGAAAATAGAGGGGGCTGAAATTGGCAAATCCCAGTTTCGTCAGTTGCCGTTTACAGGCGTCCAGTGAGTCCGGGGCAATATCCACCCCATAAACCTGTGAAAACGACTGGCAGAGGCAGCGCATGTTGGCTCCGCCCCCGCATCCCCACTCCATGGCCGTTTTCCTGTCGAGGCTGTCAACAAACGCAGCCCCGGCAAATTCATTCAAAAGGCGGAGTGCATAGGAAAAGTAAACGTCGCCGTGGGCAAACCATCGGTCCCGTTGCCAGCGCATGGCGCCGCACCAGTGGGACTGGTCCTGAATGCGGTCGTCCCGGCCGCTGAGTTGCCAGTAACTGCCGGCAGCGGCAACGAGATCGGGCTCAGAGGCAGGCTCACAGCCGGAAAGAAGTTTTTTTATCCTGGCAGCGATCAGCGCTGGAGATTTCATGGGACGTTTCTATACCATCCAAAAGCATTGCAGACAAGCACTGATTGTAGTATGAGGCCGGGTAAAATAATGCCGAGTGGGGTGATGCAGATTAAAAGCTGCGTACCCCGACGGGTCTGAAAAGGAATACCATGTCATTGCCGCTTGCCGGTATCCGGGTGCTGGATTTATCGTCGCTGCTGCCCGGCGGCCTTTGTACGCAGATGCTCGCCGATATGGGGGCCGATGTCCTGAAGATCGAAAATCCCAAAGAGGGGGATTCGTTCCGAAAGGCGCCGCCGCTGTTGAAGACGATGGGCAGTTATTTTCACATGATCAACCGGAACAAGCGGGCAATGACCTTGAACCTGAGAGATCCGGAAGGCATGAAGATCTTTATGAAAATGGTAACGGAAGCGGATGTCCTGCTGGATACCTACCGCCCCGGGACACTGCAGAAATTAGGACTGACCTATGACGACCTGAAAAAAATCAATCCCCGGCTGATCCACTGTTCCCTGACCGGCTTCGGTCAGGACGGCCCCTATCGCGACCGAGCCGCCCATGACATCAATTTCCTGAGCCTCTCCGGCATCCTGGATCTGCTGGGGGAGAAAGACGGCAAACCCGTCGTTCCCGGGGTTCAGTTTGCCGGCGCCGGCGGCAGTCTCAACGCCGCCATGGGGATTCTTGCGGCCCTTTTTGGACGGGAACGCACGGGCGAGGGGCAGTATATTGATGCAGCGCTTCTGGACGGATTGACGCCTTTTCTGGGACTTGTCATGTCCACTTACATGACGACCGGTCTGGCGCCGAAAAGAGGAGAGACGCTGGTTGGCGGCGGCTACGCCTTTTATCAGATCTACGAAACAGCGGATCAGAAACATATTGCCTTAGGCTGTTTGGAAGAAAAATTCTGGCAGGAATTCTGCCGGGCGATCGAACGGGAGGATATGATCCCGGATCAATTTTCAACGGGGGCGCGGCAGGAAGGGTTAATCGCCGAGGTTCAGCGGATCATCCGTCAAAAGACCCTGAAGGAATGGCGGGCTCTGCTGTCCCGTTACGATGTCTGTGTCTCACCCGTCCATACGCGTGAAGACGCCCTGAATGATCCCCACATCGGGCATCGGGGGCTGT
>JAPLJM010000402.1 GCA_026388595.1 Deltaproteobacteria bacterium | reverse complement strand
ATGGTCGGATGGCGCTTCTGATGGCGCAGGCTTTCACATTCCTCCCGGGTCAGCGACAGGGCCCCCAGCGTCACCCCCTGATAGAGTCTCACCCGTTTGCCGATTTCCGTGGTTTCCCCGATGACGACCCACGTTCCGTGATCGATGAAGAAGCTTTCTCCAATTCGGGCGCCGGGGTGGATATCGATTCCCGTGCGGCTGTGGGCGTACTCCGTCATGATCCGCGGGATCATGGGGACGTCCTGATGATGGAGCCGGTGCGCGATGCGGTAAACCGTGATCGCAAAAAGCCCGGGATAGCTGAAAATAATTTCGTCGTAGCCCTTCGCTGCCGGATCCCCCGCATAGGCTGCACGGATGTCCGTCGCCAGCAGGCTCCGCAATTGCGGAATGGCCCGCAGAAAGTCAATTGCCGCCTCCTGGCCCCGTTCATCACAATGCGTGCAGGCCTGGTTGTGGCGGATGCAGTCGTGCCGGATGGCCAACATGATCTGTTCGGAAAGGGCTTCAAAGAGGGCCGTCACCTCCTGGCCGAAATAGTACTTCACATTCACCTGATCGACCCGTGTGGGGATGAAATAGCCCGGATAGAGGATGCGCCTGATCCTCTTCAGGATATCGACGATGGCCTCGCGCGAGGGGATCGGCTCCGGTCCTACATGATCGAAACAGCCTTCCCGATTGCAGGAAAACACAAGTTGATCGACCACCGCCGGGATTTCTTCACGGTGCTTCCGGATGGAGGAGATCTCCGTCCGGCATTTTTCGCCATTTGTGGGTTCATCCATGGGACACCATCTCCTTCATTCCGTGGCACATCTCTGTTCGGATTGATGCCAGTAGGGGGACATGCTGCGCAGCCGCTCGATGATGGGGGGCAGTTTTTCGATGACAAAGTCGATTTCCGCCTCTGTATTGTAGATGCTCAGGCTGAAGCGGATCGAACCATGGGCCATGGTAAAGGGGACACCCATGGCACGCAAGACATGGGACGGTTGCAGCGATCCCGAGGTGCAGGCGGAGCCGGAGGAGGCGCAGATTCCGTGCTGATCCATCAACAGCAGGATTCCTTCCCCTTCGACAAATTCGAAGCTGATGTTGGTGGTGTTGGGAAGCCGATTTGCCGTGTCTCCGTTCACCCGGCTCTTGGGAATGCGGGCCAGCAGCTCCTGTTCCAGCTTACCCCTTAACTGTTTAACCGTCGTATTTTCCTTTTCCATGTGCTGAGCCGCCAGGGTGCACGCCTTTCCCAGACCGATGACGCCGGGCGTGTTTTCCGTACCGCCGCGTCGCCCTTTCTCCTGATGCCCGCCGATCAGGAAAGGTGCGAATTTCGTTCCCCTGCGGACGTAGAGCACACCAATGCCTTTGGGAGCGTGCAACTTATGACCGGACAGAGAAAGCATATCGATGGCATTCGTCTTCATTGAGATGGGGATTTTGCCCACCGCCTGGACGGCATCGGTGTGGAACAGAATACCCCTTTCCCGGGCCAGTTCGGCCGCCTTTTCCACGGGGGAAAGGACCCCCGTTTCATTATTGGCCCACATCAGGCTGACCACCGCCGTATCGGGTGTCAGACTTTTTTCATACAGATCCAGGTTCATGAGTCCGTCTTTGTCAACGGGAAGCTCTGTAACCCGGTAGCCCTGCCGGGTCAGATCCAACCCCAGCGACTTGACGGCGGGGTGTTCCACACGGCTGGTCACGATATGCCGCCTGTCGGGGTTTATTGCC
>JAPLJM010000223.1 GCA_026388595.1 Deltaproteobacteria bacterium | reverse complement strand
TCGATCCCGCGGACGTTGGCGCGAAAGCGGGCCGTGCGTGTGCGTAACCGGTGGATGAGCGACGCCTTGGTGCTGTCGGCATAATTATAGAGGCCGCAGCAGGCCCCGCAGGACATCCCGGCATCGGGCTGGCAGAGGTGGACGAATGTGTCATTCATGCTGGGGAATCCCCCCTTCATCCCTCCCGCCGGGGGAAGGGAAAATGATGATGGATTGCAATGGCGAATGAAGTCTCTCGGGAGGGCGTTTTATATTGCGGATAAGGTTGCAGGTCAACAATAAAGATGCTAAAGGAGGCCCCATGATGAAACTTTTTGAACAAATCCCGATGCCCAACGGCCTGACGGCAGAAGTTTATGACCTCTCCCGGCCGATTGCGGCGGACACCACCAAGGTGGAAATGATGATCAAAATCCGTGTAGAATTGCGTCCGGATTACTTTGATGAGCCGGCCCCCTTTGAACAGACCCGTGCCATCTTCGGTCCGGAAATCTTTTTCGAATATCGAATGGGACAAAGTTTTGTGAGCCATAAGGAAAAGGATACCGTTTTCCTGACGCTGCTTTCGACCTTCAAGCAGGATTCCCTGCCTTACCTTTCCAGCCCTAAATTCCCCGCCCGGTTTGCCCTGTCCAAATACCGGGAGATTCTGCAAAATCCTTACAAATACCTTGACGGACGGACGGACTCTGCATGAACTGGGACGATATTCTGCTGTCCGTGGAAAAGCCCAGCCGTTATACCGGCGGGGAAGTCAACGCCCACAAAAAAGACCCACAGGCCTGTGAATTGAGTTTCGCCTTGGCCTTTCCGGATACTTACGAAGTGGGCATGTCCCATCTGGGCCTCCAGATCCTCTATGCCATCCTCAATCAGCACCCCACCATCATGGCCGAGCGGTGCTATGCACCCTGGCCAGACATGGAGCAGCAGTTGCGGCGCCACGGTCTTCCCCTGGCCTCTCTGGAATCCCACATCCCGCTGAATCGCTTTGATATCGTCGGGTTTTCGCTTCAATATGAACTCAGCTATACGAACGTGCTGAATATGCTTGATCTGGGGGGAATCCCCCTCCGGGCGGCAGACCGAAATGACCAACATCCGCTCATCATTGCCGGCGGCCCCTGCGTCTTTCATCCCGCCCCGATGGCCCGCTTTATCGATGCCTTTGTCATCGGCGAGGGGGAGGAAGTGGTCTCGGAAATCGCCATGGCCGTCATGGAGGATAAACGCAACAGGCGCAAGCGTCCGGAGATCCTGCAACGCCTGGCCGGTATTGCCGGCGTTTATGTTCCGGCCGTCCACATCCGGGGAGAGCAGATAAAAAAACGCGTTATCCCAGATATCAACGCATGGCCCTTTCCGTTGCAACCCGTTGTCCCCCTGATGCAGACGATCCACAACCGGGCAACCATCGAGATCGCCCGCGGCTGCACCCGGGGCTGCCGCTTCTGCCAGGCGGGCATGGTCTGGCGGCCCGTGCGCGAACGGCATCCGGCAGGCATTGAACAGATGGCCCAGGAGATGCTTTGCTCCACCGGTCACGGCGAGCTGTCGCTGCTGTCCCTGAGCACCGGGGACTACAGCCGGATCGAGCCCCTGCTTGCCACACTGATGGACCGCTACCACCGGCAGCGCATCGCACTGGCCCTGCCGTCCCTGCGAATGGAAACGCTGACCCGCACGCTCATGGAGGAAATCAAACGGGTCCGGAAGACGAGCTTCACCCTGGCCCCCGAGGCGGGCACCCAACGGCTCCGGGACAGGATCAACAAAGGCAACACCGCGGCGGACCTCCTGGC
>JAPLJM010000115.1 GCA_026388595.1 Deltaproteobacteria bacterium | reverse complement strand
ACGCAGCAGGGCAGCGCTCAAGTGAGAATAGTTCTGGCAGTTCCCCTTGCCCGACCCGAAGGAGTAGAGGGCGTCGTATTGTTTGGGCGGTGTCACATAATGGACATGATCGACCACCCAGGAGATGATCCGCTGCACGGCGTCAAACTCGGTTTTGACCCCCTGCGTAAGTTTGACCGCCATTTCCTTGATCCGGGGATCGTTCACCTGCACCTGCTCCGTCGCCTGCAGATAGTCCGTCATGGCCGGGTCTACCTTTTCCAGGGGGAAGGGGACGTTGGTTTCCAGTTTTTCCAGTTTGGTATCATTCAGGGCGCTGCAGGTGAGGCGGACATCAATGACAGCCGGCGGTTGCGTCCAGGTGGCGACGATGATCTGGTTGCCGCGGGTGTCGGTGTGGGCCTTACGTTCCTGCGGTTCCGGTGTGAATTTCAGCTCAAAATCCTTGATTTCCTGTTTATAGGTCGGCGACTGATAGGTCTGGGGCACCACAAAACTGAGGACCAGTTTTTGAATGCCTTCCCCGGCGGTAATCTGTTCCTGCAGTTCATACCGGATGACCGACCCCATCTGACCCTTCAGGGTATAATTCTCAGCATGACCTAATACCGGCCATGAAAGGGCCAAGCCAAGGATAACCGCGATGATTTTTTTCATATTTGCCTCCCTGTGGCAATATTATTTGGCTTTTGTGCATTTCTACCAGAAATAAACAGGAATTACCAGACGACAATTCGAAGAACTCCCACGAACCCGCTGATTATTTTTTACGACGACCTAACAAATCCGGATGCTTTGTTGCGCTTCATCCCCCATCACTGCGGCGTACGTCCAAGTACACATCACCCCTCGGGATTCACGCGCTTCGCCTGCAGAACTTTTTAAGGTCGCCGTCCCATTTTAAGGTTATTGCCACATTTTACGAGACCGTCATTTTTATTATCAGTTCATTTTTGTATTGACATAAATGTTATTTTTCTGTAGGAGCATCGGCAAAGGATGGCCGATTGCCGATGGTACCCGTTTTCCCCAATAAGGAAGATATTGAGAGAAAGACCCTGCTGATTCTGCGTATCCTTCACGAAGCGGGAGGGCCACTGGGGTCGCGCCTGATTGCGCGGAAGATGCAGGACAGAGGTTTGACGTCTAGTGAACGGGCGGTCCGTTATCATCTGAAACTCATGGATGAACGGGGGGTTACGCGGCTGGTGGGCAAAAGGGACGGGCGCCTGATCACAGCGATGGGCGTCGATGAACTGGGCAAGGCGAGGGTCCGGGACAAGGTCGGGCTCGCGATCTCGCGCATCGAGATTCTGGCCTTTCAGACCACCTTCAGCCCTGATACGTGCAGCGGCCTTTTGCCGATCAATATTTCCTTCTTTTCAAAGACCTCTTTCCCCTACGCCATGAGGATCATGCAGCCCGTTTTTGCATCGGGTTTTGTGGTCAGCGACCTCGTCGCCACGGCGTGTGAGGGACAATACCTGGGCGATGTCCTCGTTCCGGAAGGGAAAATCGGCTTTGCCACCGTCTGCAGCATCGTCGTAAACGGCGTGCTTCTGAAGCATGGCATTCCGATGGATTCCAAATTCGGCGGCATCCTCCAGGTGAAGAACCGCCATCCGCTGCGGTTCGTGGAACTCATCTATTATTCCGGATCGTCCCTCGATCCCTCGGAGATCTTCATCCGGGGAAAAATGACAGCCGTAGGCGATGCAATCGAAAAGGGAGAGGGTACAATTCTGGCGAATTTCCGGGAAATCCCGGCGCCTTGCCACCCTCTGACCCGCGATTTGTTGATCAAGCTGAAAAAGGCCGGGATCAACGGCGTCCTGGCTACGGGAAAGGTCAGTGAACCGGTCTGCCAGGTTCACGTGGACATGAACAAAGTGGGAATCATCCTGATCGGCGGACTCAATCCGGCCGCCTGTGTTCAGGAAGCAGCCCTGGAGGTGGAACATCTGGCCATGTCCACGGTGATGGATTACGGGGCGCTTGCGCCTTTCGATGACCTTATGAAAAGGATCTAACTACTTTTTTCTGAATGAAAATCAAACACAAGAATATAAAAATCAAAATTTATTAAGGGGGTAGTGCTATGTCAATCATCAAAGATGTTCTCGCAAAGGTTAAGCAGATCGATCCCGACCAGCCGGAGTTTCACCAGGCGGTGGAAGAGGTCATGGAAACGCTGGAGCCGACGACCAAACGGCATCCGGAGTTCGTGAAGGCCAATATCTACGAACGGATCGTGGAGCCGGAGAGGACCTTGTTGTTCCGGGTCCCCTGGGTGGACGACAAGGGGAAGGTCTGTGTCAACAGGGGCTTCCGCGTCCAGTTCAACAACGCTATCGGGCCCTTCAAGGGCGGGCTGCGTTTTCATCCATCGGTCAACCTGGGCATCATCAAATTTCTGGGTTTTGAGCAGATCTTCAAGAATGCCCTGACCACCCTGCCCATGGGCGGCGGCAAGGGCGGATCGGATTTCGAACCCAAAGGGAAATCGGACGGCGAAGTCATGCGCTTCTGTCAGGCTTTCATGCGGGAACTGGTCCGGCACATCGGGGCCGAGACGGACGTGCCCGCCGGGGACATCGGCGTCGGCGGCAGGGAGATCGGGTATCTTTTCGGCTACTACAAAAAGATCCGCAATGAGCACACGGGCGTCCTCACCGGCAAGGCCCTTGACTACGGCGGCAGCCTGATCCGTCCCGAGGCAACCGGCTACGGAACGACTTACTTTGCGGCGGAAATGCTGGCTACGCGCGGCATCGATTTCAAGAACAAGATCGTCGCCGTCAGCGGATCGGGCAACGTAGCCCAGTACACCGTGGAAAAGGTCAATCAGTTAGGTGGCAAGGTCATCACGCTGTGCGATTCCACCGCGACGATCGTCGATGAACAGGGCATCGACGCCAAGAAGTGCGACTTCGTCATGGAGCTCAAGAATATCAGGCGTGGACGGATCAAGGAATACGCCGACAAGTACAACACCTGCTGCATCGAGGGCGCCAGCGTCTGGGATGTCATTCGGGACCAGGGCATCAAGGTGGACATCGCTCTGCCCAGCGCCACCCAGAACGAGATCGACGCGTCCCACGCCACCGCGCTCGTGAAAAACGGCTGCATCTGCGTCGCCGAAGGCGCAAACATGCCCTCCACGCCGGACGCCGTCAAAATCTTCCAGGATAACAATATCCTGTATGGGCCCGGCAAGGCCGCCAACGCCGGCGGGGTCGCCACCTCCGGTCTGGAAATGAGCCAGAACAGTATGAAGCTCTCCTGGACCCGGGAAGAAGTGGACCACCGGCTGCTCCTCATCATGAAGAGCATCCACAAGGCCTGCGTCGAAACAGCAGAGGCCTACGGCAAGAAAGGCGACTATGTCACAGGCGCCAACATCGCCGGCTTCACCAAAGTGGCCAACGCCATGCTGGCTTACGGCGTCGTATAAACGTCCGCAGCACCCGACCATTTCCACCATCAACATCAACAGCCGCAGTCCGAAGAGGACTGCGGCTGTTCTCGTCTATGCTGTGGAGATAGCCGCTCCGCAGCTTAACTGTATTCCTGTGTTTTGTGGAAAGTCACTTCGGGCCAGGAATCCATGCAGATTCCCAGTCGGATCTCGCTGGCAGCGAGAAAGGCAGGGCGGCCTTCGGCATCCAGGGCAAGGGAGCTTCCGTTTTTCAATTCGAACTCCTTCAGGCGGTTTTTATCGTCGCAGGTGACCCACCGCGCAAGGGCGTACGGCGTATCTTCAAGGATCGTGTCGGCGCCGTATTCGGTTCTCAAACGCTCGGCGGTTACGTCAAACTGGAGGACGCCTACCGCTCCCAGGATGTAATCGCTTTTTCCCAGCGGCTGGAATACCTGAACGGCCCCTTCCTCGGAAAGCTGGACCAGCCCCTTCTGGAGCTGCTTGCTTTTCATGGGGTTCTTCAAGCGGACACGCCGGAAGTTCTCCGGGGCGAAGTTGGGGATTCCGTAAAGGTATCGCCGATTTTGATAGTTCCGTGATTGTGAATGCCGATGACGTCTCCCGGATAGGCCTCTTCAACATGGGTGCGATCCTGAGACATGAAGATGGTGGCGTTGGCGATACTGATTTCCTTGCCGATCCGATGGTGGATCACCTTCATCCCCCGGCGGAATGTGCCCGAGCAGACGCGGAGAAAGGCGATGCGGTCGCGGTGGGCGGGGTCCATATTTGCCTGGATCTTGAAGACGAAACCCGAAAATGCCGCTTCGTAGGGCGACACCTCTCGCGTCGTGGCAGAGCGGGGAGCAGGGGCCGGGGCCATTTCCACAAAGGCGTCGAGGAGTTCTTTTACGCCGAAGTTGTTGATGGCGCTGCCGAAAAAGACAGGACTCTGGTTGCCCTTCAGATATTCCTTCAATTCGAAGGGATTGGCGGCCCCTGTCAACAGTTCCACACTCTCGCGGAGTTCCCCGGCCTGGCTTCCCAGGAATTCATCAAGGCGGGGATCGGCGAGATCCTTGATCACAACCCCTTGCCGGGGATGGGTATTTTGACCGGCTGTGAAAAGGTGCAATTCGCGGCGATAGAAATTATAGACGCCCCGAAATGTCTTGCCCATACCGATGGGCCATGACATGGGGACGCATTCAATCTGGAGTTTCTCTTCGATATCGGAGAGCAGGTCCAGGGGTGCCAGGCCGTCGCGGTCCATCTTGTTGATGAAGGTGATGATCGGAGTATTGCGCATCCGGCATACCTCCATGAGCTTTTCCGTCTGAGGCTCCACCCCCTTGCCGCTGTCGATCACCATCAGGGCGCTGTCAACAGCGGTCAACACCCGGTAGGTGTCCTCCGAAAAATCCTGATGGCCCGGGGTATCCAGAAGATTGATTTCATAGTCACGGTAATTGAATTTCATGACCGAGGTGGTGACGGAGATCCCCCGCTCCTTTTCGATGCTCATCCAGTCGCTCGTCGCATGCCGGTCGGCCTTGCGCGCCCGGACCGCCCCCGCCTGCTGGATGGCCCCGCCGAAAAGCAACAATTTTTCAGTCAGTGTGGTCTTTCCGGCGTCGGGGTGACTGATAATCCCGAAATTGCGGCGCCGATCTACTTCCCTGCGATGGTTCTTGTCCAATTTTTTAAGCCTCAAAACCAATTTTTAATACAAAAAACGGGCCAATAGGGCCCGCTCTGGGTTCGTGAAGCGGCGCTTGTACATGATTAACCGGTGCAAGTCAATGGTTATTCCACTCAGCTGAATATACCTTGACTTTGTCGAGATTGAGAGTAAACTCCAACAAACACGCTGAATGACTCAGAAAAATTGAATCGTTGTCCTTCCCCTATCAGGAATTGAAGAATGATCTCCCAGCCCCGCCTCTTATTATGTGACGGGGTGTTTTGTTTCAGGACGGGTAACGTGGCAGGCGTTGAGCATATTTACTGCCGTTGGTGCAAAGAATAGCGAATGATGAACATAGGAGTTGAAAAATGGGTAAGTCAATGTACAACTTTGGTAATCAAAACAAAGAAAATGCAAGGCAGCAGAAACAAATGGATAAGGCTTCAAAGCGCCTGATGGCCAAGCAGAATAAGGCTAACATAAAGTCGGATACACCGAACGAAGATTCAAATATAGCCGAACCGAGCCGGTTGGAGGACATCGTCAAAGGCACAGCATAAGCGGCTGTATATAAACGTCTTCATACGACTTTACGAATGAAACGGCTTATGATTGGCACCACTGCTTCTCATTGAAGGGAGGTGGGGGGTGTCCCGCACTTTACAAAGAAAAATCGGGTAAAGCGTTGCCTGTTGCGCGTAAACATTCAAAACTAAAGCATCTATTCCCAATAGTCCTTGTCCTGGTGTTGGCAGCCTTCTTTGTTCTGGACAGGACCGCCAACAGGCAACTCGGCGAGCACCTGCCTGCCGTCATCGATTATCTCCAGAAGACTTCGGGCTTACGTTGTGAAATCCAGAATCTTGCATATCGTTTTCCCAGCGGCGTGCGGGCGCTTGATGTGCGCATATCAGATGACAGCGGCAGGGAATGGCTTAACGCTGCAAGCATTACTGCCAAGATCAGTCCCTTTCGCTATCTCGTGAGCAGGAAAGTCGGGCGGCATCTCATCAGGAGCATTGACGCCGAGAATCTGAATGTCACATTGTATCACAAAAACGCCAGCGGATGGAAATTCCCCGGAATACGAAGATCGGCCGAAAATCTTCTGTCAGGCACGGCGCCTGAAGAAGCACCCATCAATCTAAACGTTCATAATCTCACCATCAACTTCCGGACGGAAAAGAAAACAACAACCCATACCTACAGAACCATGACCGCGAGGCTGGACCTGAAAAAAGGCCTCGATTCCCTTGATGTCGCCGGTGATAACGAACGATTCCATCTGTCACTCAAAAGGGATTCCGGAGAGTTTGATCTCAAGGCTGATTCCTTCGGACTGGCCATTCTTTCCCCCCTTCTGGGCGATACCATCCCCTTAGACGATATGCACATAACTGCCCGTGCAAAGGGAGGCACCGAAAAGGATAAGGAAATGTCCTTTGCCCTGTCAGGTGCTATTGAACATTCACGTCAGAGAGGATCTTTTCTCTCACCCCTGGAGGCGAAAGCAGCCATTTTTGGATTCAATATGACAGGGGGTAAGAATGATTCCCGAATCTCAATCCGGAACGGGCAGATTGTCCTGGGAGGTGAATCGCTTTTTGTAGACGGCCGGTTCTCCAATGCACAACTTCCTGAGATTAATATTGTTTTTTCTTTTCCGGAATTTTCCATAGGCAACGCGTTAAGTACCCTGCCCAAGTCATTTCACCCCGATCTACCCGATTTGAAGGTCAAAGGCAAGGTTGCAGGCAAGCTCCATTTCTTCATTGACATGGAAAGACCCCGCAGTCTTGCATACCGCTTTGAGGGGAAATACGAGCCGGTAAAGATTTTGTCTCTGGGATCAAAAATAACAGTAACTGCCCTGAAATTGCCTTTCCGTCATACTGTGCGTACACCCAAAGGGGAAAAAATAACATTTCTGGTGGGTGAGGATAATTCCCAGTATGTTCCCCTTCAGGACATTCCGCCATCTCTGATCAGCGCAGTGATTACCGCGGAAGATGCCGGTTTTTTCTCCCATAAGGGATTCAGTCAAAGGGGAATAAAGGATTCCTTTGCGGAAAATCTGCAAGCAGGACGCATTGTGCGCGGCGCCAGCACCATTTCCATGCAGGTGGCCAAGAATCTTTTTCTGACCCGCGAGCGAACGTTCAGCCGGAAATTTGAAGAAACATTCATCACGATGGCCCTGGAACAGAATCTGTCCAAAGAGCGGATCATGGAGATTTACCTGAATATCATTGAATGGGGCGATGGCATCTATGGAATCGGACCAGCCGCGCATTTCTACTTCAGCAAAGCGCCTGAAAAGTTAAAACCCGTGGAGTCCGCCTTCCTTGCCTCCATCATCGCCAGGCCAGTAAATAATTGGGAACCCGAGCCCCTGAGCAGGATCAGCGAAGGGTGGTGGAAGTATCTGCAGGTAATACTCTGTAAGATGTACAGGAGAGGGGGCGTGGAGATCGCAGACCTGCGAGAAGCGGGTGTACCGGAAACACGGATCCGAGAATTGGTTGCGGACAAAGAACAGGATGAGACGGCGCCTTCCCCGCCTGATTGAAACGCACCTTTTACTCTTTACAATCCATTATCGGTGCTTTAACCTACACTGAATATTACAAAAGCAAAAGGAGAGATCATGAAGCTTGGCGAATATTTCGAAAATAACAAGGGCATTGGCGTACTTTCCACAGCCGACAGCAGCGGCAAAGTCAATGCGGCAATCTACGGCAGGCCGCATTTTATGGATGAACAAACGGTTGCCTTTATTGCCGCAGACAGACTGACCCATGCCAATTTGCAAACCAATCCTCATGCCGTTTACCTCTTTAAAGAAGATGGCCGTTACGAAGGCCAGAGACTATACCTCACCAAGACCCATGAAGAGAAAGACAGTCCTCTGATTGACGAGATCCGCCGGAAAAAGTTCAAGGAAGTGGAGGGCAAATACAAAACCGAATCCAAATTTCTCATATATTTTAAAGTGGACAAGGTTCTGCCATTAATCGGAGAGGGCAGATAATATCGTTTGCATTCGTTGGCTGAATTTCTTGGCATCCTTGCCGGCGGCTTCTTCAACGTATGAGTCATACGTCTGCGGTGCAACCACCTTTCCGGAGCTTCCATCTTCAAACGCTTTACGTTTAGAGCATCTATGATTCAGCAACACCAGGACGATATAAACGCTATGTTCAATGGAGGCCCGGGAGGCTGGAATATCCAATTTCCATCCATAAATTTCAGACAGACGAAGAATATAAAACGTTTTGTTCGGGACATTCCCAAGAGACGGCCCAAGTGGACCTGTTGAAATTTGTGCCCGACAACAAACGTCAGCAACAAACCTCACATTTTGCGGCCCATATTTTATTGACATACCCGATCGGGGTTCATATACTCCCTTCATGATTGAATTGAACGCCGCAACCAAACGATACGGTTCCCTTGCAGCCGTCGACAATCTCTCATTTTCCGTCAAGGCAGGTGAGTATTTTGCTCTTCTCGGACCCAATGGCGCAGGGAAGACGACCGTCGTTAAGATGCTGCTTGACTTTACGAAGCCCACATCGGGAAGCTTGTCGGTGAACGGCATTCCCAGCACACAGGCGGCAAGCCGTACCGCAGTCGGTTATCTGGCCGAGAACAATCACATTCCCCCACATCTTACCGGATGGCAGTATCTGCAACGCTGTGCAGAGCTATTGGATATCAGCCACTCCTCTGCGTCGGATCAATGCAGGCGCACCGTCGAGCTTATCGGCATGCAAGGCAGGGAACATACAAAAGTGAATACCTACTCCAAGGGTATGATTCAACGGTTCGGACTCGGTGCTGCTCTCATCGGAAATCCGAAGCTGTTGATTCTCGACGAGCCCACCTCCGGCCTTGATCCCATCGGGATCAGAGAAATACGCCGGCTTTTAGAATCGCTTAAAGATCAGGGG